>DASZYW010000373.1:0-13434 GCA_035545195.1 Gaiellaceae bacterium | reverse complement strand
CGCGACGATCTCCTCCGCGAACTTGCCCGACTCCTGCGCGGCCGCGGCGCGGCGGTGCGAGCGGAGGGCCCACTCGTCCTGCGCCTCGCGGGAGATGCCGAGCTCCCGGTTCACGCCGGCCGCCTGCACGACCATGTGCTTCCGGTCGAAGGTCGAGGTGAGCCCGTCGTGGATCATCAGGTCGACGAGCGTCCCGTCGCCCATCCGGTAGCCGCTGCGCGCCTTCGGCAGCGCGTAGGGCGCGTTCGTCATCGACTCCATCCCACCGGTGACGACGACCTCGACGTCGCCGGCGCGGATCATCGAGTCGGCGATCTCGACCGCGCGGATCGAGGAGGCGCACACCTTGTTGATCGTGTCGGCCGGAACCTCGATCGGGATCCCGGCGCCGACGGCCGCCTGCCGCGCGGGCGCCTGGCCGGCGCCGCCCTGCAGCACCTGGCCCATGATCACGTACTGCACCTCGCCCGGCTCGACGCCCGCGCGCTCGAGCCCCGCGCGGATCGCGTGCGCGCCGAGCTCGGTCGCGGCATAGCCGGCGAGGCCTCCGTTCAGCTTCCCGAACGGCGTGCGGACGGCGGAGAGGACGACGGTGCGGCTCATACGGCCAACAGTACCGCGGAGGGGTTACGGTCCCGTTCGTGCAACTCCGCACACTCCCCGACCACTACGCGATCGTCCGCCTCCACCCGGGCGCCGAGCTGCCCGACTGGGTGGACAAGGGCCCGTTCCGCTCGGTCACGCGCACCGACCACGAGGTCTCCGTCGTGTGCCGCGACCACGACGTGCCGGAGGGCGAGAGCGCCGAGCGCGGCTGGCGGGTGCTGGAGCTGGTCGGCCCGCTCGACTTCTCGCTCACCGGCGTCGTCGCCGCGCTCGTCGACCCGCTCGCCCGAGCGGAGGTGCCGCTCTTCGTCATCTCCACCTTCGAGACCGACTACCTGCTCGTGCGGCAGGCCGACCTCGACCGGACGGCCGAGGCGCTCGAGGCAGCGGGCCACGCCGTCGGTCGGTGAGCGAGCTTCCAAGCGACCTGCTGACGCCCCTCGGGGCGTATCTGCGGCTGCGCCGGGGCGCGCGCGGCGCCTTCCTGCTGGAGTCGGTGGAGCGCGGGCGCCTCGGCCGGCACTCGTTCGTCGGCGCGGGCTCGCGGCTCGTCTCGTTCGCGGAGGCGGAGCAGCTCGGCGAGCCCGTGTTCGGGTTCCTCGGCTACGACGCGGTCGCGGGCTTCGAGCCGACGGTGCCGCTGCCGGAGGACGGCCCCGGCTTCCCGGAGAGCCTGTTCGTCGTCCCGGAGACGCTCGTCCGCTTCGACCACGCGCGCGGCGTCGCCGAGGTGCTGCTGGGAGAGGCGCCGCCGCTCGACGGCCCGGAGCCGGAGATCCCGCGCGGCGCCGGCGCGAGCGGCCCGCTCGAGCGCTTCCCCGCGCGCGAGGAGCACTTGGCGCGGGTCTCACGCGCGCAGGAGCACATCCGCGAGGGCGACGTCTTCCAGGTCGTCGTCGCGCAGCGCGCCCTCCGCCCCACCTCCGCGTCGGCGGTCGAGCTCTACCGCGCGCTGCGCCGCGTCAACCCGTCGCCGTATCTCTTCCTGCTGGAGCTCGACGGCCTGGCGCTGGTGGGCAGCTCGCCGGAGACGGTCGTCAAGTGCGAGGGCGCCCGCGCGGCGCTGAACCCGATCGCGGGGACGATCGCCCCGGGCGCCGGCGACGCCGAGGCGCTGCTCGCCTCCGAGAAGGACCGTGCCGAGCACACCATGCTCGTCGACCTCGGCCGCAACGACCTCTCCCGCGTGTGCGTCCCCGGCTCGGTGCGGGTCGAGCGCTTCATGGAGGCGGAGCGCTACTCGCACGTCACGCACCTGGTCAGCGAGGTCGTCGGGGAGCTGCGCGACGGCGTCACGCCGTTCCAGCTCCTGCGCGCCTGCTTCCCCGCCGGCACGGTCTCGGGCGCGCCGAAGGTGCGTGCGATGCAGCTGATCTCGGAGCTGGAGGGCTATCGCCGCGGCGTCTACGCGGGAGCCGTCGGCTACTGCCTGCCGGAGTCGCGGCAGCTGGACACGTGCATCGCGATCCGCACGCTCGTCCTTCGCGACGGCGTCGCGCACCTGCAGGCCGGCGGCGGGATCGTCGCCGACTCCGACCCGGCGGCCGAGCACGAGGAGTGCCTGAACAAGCTGCGCGCCCTGGAGACCGCGATCGAGCTGGCAGAGTCACGGCAGTGATCCTGCTCGTGGACAACTACGACTCGTTCACCTGGAACCTCGCGCACATGTTCGGCGCCCTGGGCGCGGAGGTGCGTGTGCTGCGCAACGACGAGGTCGACGCCGACTCGGCGGAGGCGCTGGCGCCGTCGCACCTCGTCGTCTCCCCCGGCCCCGGCCGCCCGAAGGACGCAGGCGCCTCGGAGGAGATCGTCCGCCGCCTCGCCCCGACGACGCCGACGCTCGGCGTCTGCCTCGGCCACCAGGCGATCGTGGAGGTGTTCGGCGGCGAGGTCGGCTACGCGCGCGACCTTCTCCACGGCAAGGCGAGCCCCGTGCGCCACGACGGACGCGGGCTCTTCGCGGGCCTCCCCGACCCGTTCGAGGCGGGGCGCTACCACTCGCTCGCGGCGACGCGGATCCCGGACGTGCTGGAGGCGACCGCACACAGCGACGACGGCGAGGTGATGGCGGTGCGCCACCGCGAGCTGCCGGTGGTCGGAGTCCAGTTCCATCCCGAGTCCGTGCTGACGCCCGACGGGCCTCTGCTGGCGAGGAACTTCCTCGAGGGCACGCTGTGATCCAGGTCCAGGTGGCGCGACTGATCGACGGGCACGACCTGACGCGCGAGCAGGCGCGCGAGGCGATGAACCTGATCATGAGCGGCGAGGCGACGCAGGCGCAGATCGCGGGCTTCCTCGTCGCGCTGCGCGCGAAGGGCGAGACAGCGGAGGAGATCGCCGGCTGCGCGGAGGCGATGCGCGAGCACGTGCTCCGCGTCCACCCGGAGCGGCGCGACCTCGTCGACATCGTCGGCACCGGCGGCGACGGGGCGAACACGTGGAACATCTCCACCGCGGCGGCGCTGGTCGCCGCGGCGGCGGGCGCGGCGATCGCGAAGCACGGCAACCGCGCCGCCTCGTCGGCGAGCGGGTCGGCGGACGTGCTGGAGGCGCTCGGCTTCCGGCTCGACCTGGAGCCGGAGCGGATCGCCCGCTCGATCGACGAGCTCGGCTTCGGCTTCCTGTTCGCGCAGGCGCACCATCCGGCGATGCGGCACGCGGCGCCCGTCCGGCGCGAGCTGGCGACGCGTACCGTGTTCAACGTGCTCGGCCCGCTCACGAACCCGGCCGGCGCGCGGGCGCTGATGCTCGGCGTCTACTCGCCGGAGCTGACGCGCACGATCGCGGAGGCGCTCGTCCAGCTCGGCTCGACGCGCGCCTACGTCGTCCACGGCGCCGACGGGATCGACGAGCTCTCCCCGACCGGCCCGAACCTCGTCTGCGAGGTCGAGGACGGGACAGTGCGCGAGTACGAGCTCGATCCCGAGGAGCGGTTCGGGATCCCGCGCTGCGACCCGGGCGAGCTACGCGGCGGCGACCCTGCGCGCAACGCGGCGGCGCTGCGGGCGGTGCTGTCCGGCGAGGAGCAGGGCGGCCATCGCTCGGCGGTGATCCTCAACGCCGCGGGCGGGATCGCCGCGGCGGGGCACGCCGAGAACCTGAGCGAGGGGATCGAGGTCGCGCGGCGCACGATCGACTCCGGCGCCGCCGCGGAGCGGCTCGAGCAGCTGGTCGCCTTCAGCAAGGAGGCCGCATGAGCCATGCCGGCGCCGGACACGTCCGGTGTCTGACACCGGACGATGGCCCCAGCGGCCGTGTCCCGCACCCGATCTCGGCTTCCGTGGGCGAGCGACATGGCCGGGACGCCCATGTCCGGTGTCTGACACCGGACATGGGCGAAAGGGACGCATGAGATTCCGCGACGCGCTCTCGCAGCCGGGGCTGCGCGGGATCGCCGAGTTCAAGCGGCGCTCGCCCTCCATGGGCGACATCCGCCCCGACGCCCGCGTCGAGGACGTCGTCCCCGCCTACGCGGCGAGCGGCGCCGCCGCGGTGTCGGTGCTCGTGGACGAGCGCTTCGCCGGATCGCTCGACGACCTGCGCGCGGCGCGCGCCGTGAGCGACGTGCCTCTCCTCGCGAAGGGCTTCTTCTCGACGGAGGAGCACCTGCGCGAGGTGCGCGACGCCGGCGCCGACGCCGCGCTGCTGCTCCTGCGCGACCTCGACGACGCGACGTGCGCCGAGCTGCTGCGCGCCGCCGCGTCGCTCGGGCTCGACACGCTCGTCGAGGCGCACGACGCCGAGGAGCTCGCCCGCGCGAAGCGCCTCGACGCGCCGGTCGTCGGCGTCAACGCACGCGACCTCTCCACGTTCCGCATCGACCGGCACGCACAGCTCCGGCTCGTCGCGGAGGCGCCGCGCGACCGCGTGATCGTCGCGGAGTCCGCGATCCACACCCGCGCGCAGGCCGCCGCAGCCGAGCTCGCCGGCGCGGACGCCGTGCTTGTCGGCACCGCGCTCATGCAGGCGCCCGATCCGGGAGCGAAGCTGCGCGAGCTCCTCTCCCGCCCGTTGGTCAAGGTCTGCGGGCTGACGCGGCAGGAGGACGTCGACGCCGCGGTCGAGGCGGGCGCCGACCTGCTCGGGTTCATCTTCGCGGCGAAGTCGCCGCGCCGCGCCGACGCCGTGCTCGACGTGCCGGAGACCGCGCTCTCGGTCGCCGTGTTCGTCGAGGAGCCGGAGGAGCGCGGCGCCGACCTCGTCCAGCTCTATCCCGAGGACGGCGGCACCGTGCGCGGCCGCGAAGCGGTGCTCCTTCGCGAGGGAGAAGAGGTGGCGCGCGTGCTCGACCTGCCGTGGCAGGGCGACGACGCGGCGCACTGGGACACCGCCGCCGCGACAGAGGGCCGCGTCGTGCTCGCCGGCGGCCTCGGCCCGGAGAACGTGCGCGACGCGATCGCGGCCGTCCACCCGTGGGCGGTCGACGCGGCGTCGTCGCTCGAGCGCGAGCCGGGAATCAAGGATCACGAGAAAGTTCGCGCCTACGTCGAGGCGGCACGCGCATGAGCGGCTACGGCGACTACGGCGGCCGCTACGTGCCCGAGACGCTGATCCCGGCGCTCGACGAGCTGGAGCAGGGCTGGCGCGACGCGCAGGCCGACGACGCGTTCCGCCAGGAGCTGCACGAGCTCGCGACGACGTACGCGGGCCGGCCGACGCCGCTCACGCTCGCGGAGCGCTTCGCGCCGGAGAAGCGGATCTACCTGAAACGCGAGGACCTCCTCCACACGGGCGCGCACAAGCTGAACAACGCGCTCGGCCAGGCGGTGCTGGCACGCCGGCTCGGCAAGCGCCGGATCGTCGCCGAGACCGGCGCCGGCCAGCACGGCGTCGCGACCGCGACCGTCTGCGCGCGCTTCGTCCTCGAGTGCGTCGTCTACATGGGCGAGGAGGACATGCGCCGCCAGCGGCCCAACGTCGAGCGCATGGGCCTGCTCGGCGCCGAGGTGCGCGGCGTCGACTTCGGCACGAAGACGCTCAAGGAGGCGACGAGCGAGGCGATCCGCGACTGGATCACCAACGTCGAGACGACCCACTACCTGATCGGCTCCTGCGTCGGGCCGGCGCCGTACCCGGAGCTCGTCGCCGAGCTCCAGTCGGTGATCGGGCGCGAGGCGCGCGAGCAGTTCCTCGCCGCGGAGGGGCGCCTGCCGGAGGCGGTCGTCGCGTGCGTCGGCGGCGGCTCGAACGCGATCGGGATCTTCCACGGCTTCCTCGAGGACTCGGACGTGCGCCTGGTCGGCGTCGAGGCCGCCGGCGCCGCGAGCCTCGGGAGCGGCCGCGCGGCCGTGCTGCACGGCGCCCGCTCGTCGGTGCTCGCGGACGAGGACGGCCAGATCGCCGACGCGCACTCGATCTCGGCCGGCCTCGACTACCCGGGCGTCGGGCCCGAGCACGCGTTCCTGCGCGACACGGGTCGCGCCGAGTACCGCACCGCGACCGACCAGGACGCCCTCGCCGCCTTTCGCGACCTCGCGCGCAGCGAGGGGATCATCCCGGCGCTCGAGCCGTCTCACGCGCTCGCACGGGCACGTGACCTCGACGCGGAGCTGATCCTCGTCGCCCTTTCCGGCCGCGGCGACAAGGACCTCGCCGAAGCGCTGGCCGCGCTCGATGCCTAAGCGGCTCGTCATCTACCTGATGGCCGAGCCGGAGACGCCGGAGCTCGCCCGCGCGGCCGTCGAGGGCGGCGCCGACGTGATCGAGCTCGGCTTCCCCTTCTCCGACCCGCTCGCGGAGGGGCCGGTGATCCGTCGCGCCTCCGAGCGCGCGCTGGCGCGCGGGATGCGCACGCGCGCCTGCCTCGACGTGCTGGCCCGGACGCGCGAGCTGCTGCCGGAGACGCCGCTCGTGCCGATGACGTACGCCGCGATCCTCGAGGCCTACGGCTACGACCGCTTCGCGGCCGACGCCCGCACGCGCGGCGCCTCCAGCTTCATCCTCGTCGACCTCCCGGTGGAGAAGCAGCCCGCGCTCAGGCGCATCCAGCTCGTCGCGCCGACCTCGACCGACGAGCGGATCCGCGCCGCCGCCGCCGCGACCGACGGCTGGCTCTACCTCGTCTCCGTCACCGGCACGACCGGCGCCCGCACGGAGCTCTCCCCCGCGCTCCCGCCGCTCGTCGAGCGCGTGCGCGCGCTGAGCGACGTGCCCGTCTACGCCGGCTTCGGTATCTCGACGCCCGAGCTCGCCCGGGCCGCCGGCGAGCTCGCGGACGGCGTCGTGGTCGGCTCCCGCGCGGTGCAGGTCGCCGAGAGCGGACCGGCCGCGCTGCGGGACTTCGTCGCCTCGTTGCGAACGTCACTCGACTCACAGGAACCTCTCAGCGCGGTCCCCTGAACCTCCCAGCGCCGCCGGGAACCATGAGGGCATGACAACCACAACGCTGATCGTCCTCAACCTGCTCATGTCCCTCGTCGCGATGGGCGGCGTCGCCGCCCTCGTCCGGCTCGCTCACCGCCTGCCGGAGCGGAGCGGCGCGGAGACGCTGCACCCCTCGCAGCCGATCTCGCTCGACCTCGCCCGCGAGGACGCGCAGACCCTGCTCGCGGAAGCGGCCTGACCGCTAGCCGAGCGCCAGTTCGGGCGTGGCGTCGAGCGGCTCGTCCGCCGGCGCCACGCCTTCCCCACTCGCCCGGGACACGGGCAGGTGGAGCCGAAAGACGCTGCCCCGCTCGAGCGGCGCGGCGCTGCACGTGCCCCCGTGAGCCCTCGCGATCGCCGACACGATCGCCAGCCCCAGCCCCGCGCCGCCTTGCTCCCGCGACCGCGCGCCGTCGGCGCGCGCCCAGCGGTCGAAGATCACCGGCACCGCCCACTCCGGGACGCCGCTCCCCGAGTCCGAGACCTCGATCACGACGCCGTTCCGCTCCGGCCGCGCCGCCAGCTCGATCGCGTCGCCGGGCTCGGTGTACTTGACGGCGTTCTCGAGCAGCGCGTCGAGCGCGTCGCGCAGCGCCTCCGAGTCGGCCCACAGGGCGCCGTCGACGTCGCAGTGGAGCCGCCAGGCGCGCGGCGCGACCTCCGACCAGCGCATGAAGACGTCGGAGAGGAACGACTCCAGGTCGACCTCTCCGAACGTCGCGAACCCGGGCTGCTCGGCCTTGGCGAGCATCAGCAACCGGTCGACGATCCGCTCCATCCGCCCCAGCTCGTCCAGCGCCACCTCGAGCTCCGGCGACTCCGGCTGCTCGCGGCGCAGCAGCTCCAGGTGCCCGCGCGCGATCGTCACCGGCGTCCGCAGCTCGTGCGAGGCGTCGTGCAGGAACCGCTCCTGCCGCGCGAGCAGCGACGCCCGCACCGCGGACACGCCCTCGACCACCGCCAGCGCCGCCTGCCGCCGCCGCGCGTGCCAGACCATGGCGAGGAACATCGCGCTCATCAGCGGCACCTCGAACAGCTCGCCCCAGAGCTGGACGCCGTTGAACGCGTCGCTGAAGATGCTCGCGCCGGTGGCCAGGATCACGACGCCGAGCACGACGGAGGTCGCCTCCGGCCGCCAGACCCGGAAGCCGTAGACGAGCGTCAGGCTGATCCAGACGAAGTGGAACGGGACCGTCTCCCAGTCGGGCCACGCGATCATCGCCGCCCAGTTGACGGCCGCGAAGACCGCCCACGCGGCCTCGATCTGGTTACGCCGCAGCCAGGCGATAGCCGGCATGACGCACCGTTTCGATGGGAGCCTCGGGACCGAGCTTCTGCCGCAGCCGGCGCACGCACACCTCGACGACGTTCGAGCCCGGGTCGAAGTCGTACCCCCAGACCTCGGCCAGCAGGCGCTCGCGGCTGATCACCTGGCCGACGTGCAGGAGCAGGTGGTGGAGCAGCCGGAACTCGCGGTCGGAGAGCTCGGCGACGAGCTCGCCGACGCGCACCTCGCGCCGCGCCAGGTCGAGGACGATCCGGCCGGCGCGCAGCATGTGCTCGTCCCCGAACACCGCCTTCCCGCGCAGCTGGACGCGGATCCGCGCCAGCAGCTCGTCGAGGGAGAACGGCTTCGGGACGTAGTCGCTGGCGCCGAGCTCGAAGCCGTGGAGCTTCGTGCGCACGTCGTCGCGCGCCGAGAGGATCACGACCGGCAGCGCCGGATGCGCGCGGTGCAGCTCGCGCAGCACCTGGAGCCCGTTCAGTCCCGGCAGGAGCAGGTCGAGCACGACGAGATCCCAGTCGCCGCCGACCGCGAGCGACAGCCCCTCGTGCCCGTCCCCGGCGGTCACGACCGCGTAGCCCTCCGCCTCCAGCCCGCGCCGCAGGAACGACTGGATCCGTGCCTCGTCTTCGATCACGAGAACTCGCATCGCCCTCCGATCCACCAGGACCCCGGAACCGAATCTACAGCCGCGGAGATGACCTGTAAATGACAGGCACGTGACATCTTCGTCATCTTCGCCACGAGGACGACCGGACTGCGATATGAAACCGACCGGATGCGCAGCGGAGCGAAGCTGGGAATCGTCGCGGCCGCGCTGGCTCTCGCCGGCGTGTTGATCGGCTTCTACGTCTCTCACCTGACCATGCTGGCCGGCTCGCCGTCGTACACCGTGCCGGTCACCCATCAGAACGGTCAGACGGTCGTCGACCTGAAGCTGCAGACGGTCGCCGCCGTCGGGCCGACGCTCAGCCAGAACCCCGAGTGGGTCTCCTACCTGATCATGGACTCGCACGGCCAGTGGAAGCGCGACACCGTCTGGCGCCTTCCCGCCCACGCGACCATCCATGTCACGGTCTACAACTTCGACGGCGACAGCGGCCTGCGCAACCCGTACTTCGGGCGGCCGCAGGGCGTCACCGACAACACCTTCACCGTCGACGGCAAGCGCGTGAACGCGCTCGACCCGAACCTGACGTCGCACACCTTCGCGGTGCCGCAGTACGGCGTGATCGTCCCGATCGCCGGCGTCGACGACAACGCGAAGAACCAGTGCGGCTACGCGCCGTGCCCGATGTCGAACGCGCATCGGACGATCACGTTCACGTTCCACACCGGCGCGCCCGGCCACATCCGCTGGCAGTGCTTCGTTCCCTGTGCGGCCGGCTGGATCGACGGCTTCGGCGGGCCGATGCAGACGATCGGCTACATGGACGGCTTCCTGGACGTCGTCTGATGGCGAGCGGCCCCGCAACAACGACGCCGGCCGGCTCGGCCGAGCCGAACCACGGCCGCCGGATCATCGGCTGGTGGATCGCGTCGAGCATCGTCGCGACGCCTCTGGTGGCGATCTTCCTCGGCCCCGCCATCCCGCCTGGCAACGGCAGCACGCAGGGGACTGAGCAGGTCTTCGACAACACGTGGATGGTCTCCACGATCACGCCGGTGATCTGCCTGCTCGCGGTGTTCTTCCTGTACGGGCTGCGCACGTTCCGCGCGCCCGCCGGCGCCGTCGTCGACGGCCCGCCGCTCCGGAGCGACACGCGGATCCAGGTGCTCTGGATCGCCGCGACGTCGGTGATCGTCCTCTTCTTCGCAGGCTTCGGCTCCTACGAGCTGCTCCAGAACGGCGCGGGCGGCGGCCAGGGGCCGTCCCCGGTCGCGGTGCCGTCGGGCCAGAAGCTCGAGGTGCAGGTGATCGGGCAGCAGTGGAACTGGACGTTCCGCTACCCGTCGCTGGGCGGCGCCGAGAGCGACCAGCTCGTCCTGCCGGCCAACACCTACATCGAGCTGCACGTCACCTCCCTCGACGTGGTCCACTCGTTCTGGGCGTACGAGCTCGGCGTCAAGGCCGACGCGAACCCCGACACGGACAACGTCGCCTACGTGCAGACGAAGGATCCGCGGACGTTCCACGTGCGCTGCGCCGAGCTGTGCGGGCTCTTCCACGGCTACATGGTCCGCAACGGCCGCGTCGTCGACTCGGCGACCTGGCACGCGTGGGCCAAGAAGGCCGAGGCGAACTACCAGCCGGTCGCCAAGTTCATGCCGCCGTACGCGCACACGTACCTCCCCGACCCGCAGAGGAGAGCCGGATGACGATCGCGCGCCGCCTGATCGGCTTCAACCTCTTCGGCGGGATCGTGCTGGGGATCGCGGGCTGGTACGCCGGCTGGTACGGCGCGCACGAGGTCGTCGGCCCGTCACTCGACTACTTCGGCGACATCGACTACAACGAGCTCTCGGTCGTCCTCGCCTACCTCGGCGGCGTCGTCGGCTTCCTCGCGGGCCTCGGCTTCTTCAACTATCCCTGGGCGCGGCTGCGCGGCTACCCGCCGACGCTGCGCGAGAAGGAGACCGAGGGGATCGGCCGCTACTTCGGCGTCTGCACCGACCACAAGGTCGTCGGCATCCAGTACCTGTGGGGGATCGGGCTCTTCTTCCTGATCGGCGGCCTGAACGCGATGCTGATCCGGTTCGAGCTCCTGCGGCCGAGCCACCAGGTCTTCCCGAGCGGCACGTACCTGACGATCGTCGGCCTGCACGGCACGATGATGATGGGGATGATGACGAGCGGGATCCTGGGCCCGTTCGGCAACTACCTCGTCCCGATCATGATCGGCGCCCGGCGGATGGCGTTCCCCCGCATCGAGGCGCTGACGTTCTGGCTGCTGATGGCGGCCGGCGTCGTGCTCGAGACGACGATCTTCTTCGGCGGCTTCCCGACCGGCTGGACGGGCTACGTCCCGCTCGCCAACGAGGCCAACCCGGGGATGGACAACTACCTGATCTTCTTCGCCCTCGTCGGCATCTCGATGACGCTGCTCGGGCTGAACATGATCGCGACGATCGTGACCATGCGCGCGCCCGGGCTGACCTGGACGCGCCTCCCGATCTTCGTCTGGGGCGTCCTCTCCACCGCCGTGCTGATGGTGTTGGCGGCGCCGGTGCTGATCGCGACGCTCGGGATGGAGCTGCTCGACCGCACCGCGCAGACGACGTTCTTCATCGCCAGCGGAGGCGGGAGCAACTACCTCTACCAGAACCTCTTCTGGGTGTTCGGTCACCCCGAGGTGTACATCCTCGCCCTGCCCGGCTTCGCGATCGTGCTGGAGCTGCTGCCGGTGTTCGCCCGTAAGCCGCTCTGGGGCTACCGGCTCGCCGTCGCCGGCCTGATGGGCGTGGCGCTGCTCTCCTGGATGGTCTGGCAGCACCACCTGTTCGTGAGCGGGATCAACGGCGACCTGCGCCCGTTCTACATGCTCTCGACCGAGCTGATCTCGATCCCGACCGGCTTCACGTTCCTCTGCGGGATGATGACCCTCTGGCGCGGCCAGATCCGCTTCACCGTGCCGATGCTCTTCTGCCTCGCCTGGTTCTTCAACTTCCTGATCGGCGGGCTTTCGGGCGTCTTCCTCTCGGACGTGCCGAGCGACGTGACGACGCACGGCAGCTTCTTCTCGATGGCGCACTTCCACTACACGATCATGGGCGGCCTCGTCTTCACCTTCATGGCGGCGATCTACTACTGGGTGCCGAAGATGACGGGCTACCAGCTGAACGAGCGCCTGGGGAAGATCCACTTCTGGACGATGTTCGTCTTCTTCAACTCGACCTTCGCCCCGCTGTTCGCGGCGGGCTTCCTCGGCCAGCCGAGGCGCGTCAACAACTACTCGCTCGGGCTCCAGTTCCTCAACGACTGGGTGTCGGTCTCGGCTTTCCTGCTCGGGCTGTCGATGCTGCTCTTCCTCTACAACCTGATCAGCTCGCTCGCCTTCGCGAAGGTGCCCGCGCCGGCGAACCCGTGGGACTCGAAGTCGATCGAGTTCCAGCTGCCGTCGCCGGTGCCGGTGCACAACTTCGACCGGATCCCCGTCTTCTCGAGCGACCCGTACGGCTACGGCGAGCCGGCGGCGCCCGTCGCCATGCCCGCCGGAGCCCCGGCAGGGAGGGACTGACCCGTGGCCTCACTCGCACACGAGAGCACCGAGTACGACGTCGTCGAGAGCGAGCCGCCGGAGCTGCTCGGGCGGAACCTCGTCTCGGCCGGGCACCTGCTCGCGAGCGCGACCGCCTTCTTCTACCTCGCCTTCGTCTTCGCGTACTTCTACCTCCGCTCGGTCAACAACGGGCACATGTGGAAGCCGAAGGGCGTCGACGCCTCAGTGGCCTGGGGCACCGTGGTCGTGGCGTGCTGGGTGCTCAGCGCCGTGCTCGTGCGCCTCGGGCTCGCTGACGACCGCGCGGGCCGCTTCGCCGCCTGGCGCCAGAAGGGCATCGCCGCGCTCGTGGTCGGCGTCGCCGGGCTCGTCGTGCAGGCGATCGCGTGGACGCACCAGGGATTTGGCCCGGCCGACGGCGGCTTCGCGAGCGTCTACTTCGGCTGGACGGCGTTCTTCTTCCTGTTCGCGCTCGGCACGCTGCTCTGGCTGGAGATGACGATCGCGACCTCCTGGCGCTACCGCGGGCAGGCCGGGTCGGTTCCGGCCGGGCACGGCTCGGGCGACACGTACCGCGAGGCCGCCGACATCAAGGACCCCGTCTCGCTCGTCCGCGCGGAGCTCGTCGCGCTCAGCTTCTACTGGACGTTCCTGGCCGGGATCGGCGTCCTGACCTGGGTCGTCCTGTACCTGCTCTAGCGGCATGAGCGTCCCGCCGCTCGTCGCGTGCGCCCTGGCAGCGCTGCTGTACGCGCTGGGCGGGCGCGGACGGTGGCGCGGCTGGCGCGAGTGGTCGTTCTACGCCGGCGTCGCCGTCGTGCTCCTCGCGCTCGAGCCGCCGTTCGACGGCTGGGCGGACACCTCGTTCGCGCTGCACATGAGCCAGCACGTGCTGCTCATGACCGTCGCTCCCCCGCTCCTCGTGCTCGGGCGGCCGTGGCCGCGCATGTGGCTCCCCTTCCCGCTGCAGGCGCGGCGCGCGGCCGCCCGTGGGCTCGCGCGCGACCGCTGGTCGGCGCC
>DASZYW010000372.1:0-1682 GCA_035545195.1 Gaiellaceae bacterium | reverse complement strand
CGGCCGAAGCGGAAGCGCTGCGCGGCGTCGCGCTGCGGCGCGGGGACGTCGGCATCGGCGAGCAGGCGTTCGTAGAGCTGCGGCGGGGTGACGCTCGCGACGACGGCGCGCTCGGCGGTGACCGTCTCGCCGCCGGCGAGGCGCACGCCGACCGCGCGGCCGGAGCGGACGAGCACGCGCTCGACGTCCTTGCCGGTCTCGCAGACGCCGCCGTGGTCGCGGATCAGCCGCACGAGCGCGTCCGCGAGCCGGGCGCCGCCGCCGCGCGGGATCGGCATCCCGCCCTCCTGGACGGCGACGCCGATCACGAGCGTCATGAATCCGGAGGTCGCCTGGTCGGGGCCGAGCCCCGTGTGGAGCACCCACGGAGCGAGCACGCCGTGCGCCCGCTCCGAGGCGAGGGTGGTCTCGAGCCAGTCGCGGCTCGTCTGCAGGACGTCCCCGAGGAACGCCGCGGCGCCCACGCGGCCGAAGCGGCGGAGCGCCTTCGAGCCGAGCGCAAGCCCGGACGGCGACCAGAGCTCGGTGCCGAGGACGCCGAAGGCGAGATCCGCGTTCGGGAAGAAGCGCTCCAGGACGCCCGGCCACTCCGGCCCGAGCTCCTGCGCGTTGCCCTCGGCGGTGCGGAGCAGGAACGCGGCGGAGCCGTCGGGGAACGCGGTGCCCGTCGGGAGGTCGGTGTTGAGGTACTCGAGCCCGCGCGCCTCGAGCTCTGGCCCGAGCTGGGCATGCGCGGCGCCGCCGACCCAGAGCGGGTGCCAGGCGCTGAAGACGTCGTGGTGGAAGCCCGGCTCGGTCAGCTCCTCGGTCTTGATCGCGCCGCCGAGCCAGTCGTTGCGCTCGAGCACGCAGACGCGCCAGCCCGCGCGCGCGAGCAGCGCTCCGCAGGCGAGCGAGTTGATCCCGCTGCCGACGAGGACGGCGTCGTAGTCAGCCACGAGGCATGCCGGGCCCGGAGACGCCGCCCCAATCCTCCGGTGCGAGATCGGCGATCGACTGGGAGAACGTCCAGCGGTGGCCGCCGGGATCCTCGGCGGTGTACTGGCGCTCGCCGTACGGGTAGTCGGCCGGCGGGCTCAGGATCGTCGCGCCCCACTCGAGCGCACGCGCGTAGTGCGCGTCGGCGTCGGCGACCCGCACCATGATCGAGTGCGCGCCGCACGCCCCCTCGGACTCGCCGTCGACGACGACGACGCAGCCGTGCTCGCCGACGGCGAGCTGCGCGCGGTGGCCCTTCGCCTCCCAGCGCTCGACGAAGCCGAAGCCGTCGCAGAGCCAGTCCACGGCCTCGCGCACGTTCGGGTAGACGAGCACCGGCATCACGCCGGCCTCCGGCATCGTGCGGTTCCTCATCGCGTCAGCTCCTCGAACTCGGCGTCGGTGACGAGCCCGCGCTTGCGCGCCCCGAGCTCCTTGACGCGCGCGAGCACCTCGGCGCGGCGCTCCTCCGGCAGGTCGAGCCCGAGCTCCTCCGCCTTGATCCGGATCGAGTCGAGGCCGGACTTCTTGCCGAGGACGACTCCCCGCTCGGTCGCGACGAGCTCGGACGAGTACGGCTCGATCGACGGCGGGTCGTGGAACTGCGACGCGACGGCGCCGGACTCGCGCCGGAAGAGCGTCTCGCCCGTGACCGGCTTCCACGGCTCGAGCGCGTAGCCCGACAGCTCGCGCACGCGCGCCGA
>DASZYW010000371.1:0-4268 GCA_035545195.1 Gaiellaceae bacterium | reverse complement strand
CGGAGAGCTGGACGTGCTCGTCGCGACGACGGTGATCGAGGTCGGCGTCGACGTCGCGAACGCGACGGTGATGATCGTCCAGGAGGCCGACCGCTTCGGGCTGGCGCAGCTCCACCAGCTGCGCGGCCGCGTCGGCCGCGGGGCGGAGCAGTCGTACTGCCTGCTCGTCTCGCGCGCGAAGGAGGAGCTGACCGAGAGCGCGCAGGCGCGGCTGCAGGCGCTCGTCGACACGACCGACGGCTTCGAGCTCGCGGAGGTGGATCTCGACCTGCGCGGCGGCGGGGCGCTGCTCGGGACGCGCCAGTCCGGGCTCTCCGACCTTCGCTTCGCGCACATCCGCCGCGACCGCGACCTGCTCGAGCAGGCGCGCGCCGCCGCGGGGTCGATTCCCGCCGGCCCGTTGCACGACCGTGTGGACGCGCTCTTCGCGGAGATCGAGCCGGAGGCGCTCGCGTGAGGAGGCTGCTCGCCCTCTTCAGGCGGCCGCGTCCGGAGCCGGAGCCCGACCGGCTGCTCCGGATCTACCGGGAGACCCTGCGCGACGTGCAGGAGCTCCGGCGCGCCGCCTAGCAGCGGGACCTCGCCGCGGCTCCCACGCGTAGAGGAGTCGTGGACCGCCGCCGCTTCCTGCTCGCCGCCGCCGCGGCGCCGTTCGCGCTCGACGCCGCAATCGCCGCCGCCGCGACGGGGCCGCTCGCGCTCGTCACCGAGGACGACGACGCCCGGATCGCCGTCGTCGAGCTCGCGACCGGACGGATCCACCGGCGGATCCCGACGAGGCCGAGCCCCTTCTCGATCGAGCGCACCGGCGCGTACGCGGTCGTCGCGCACACGGTCGGCGGCGAGGTCTCGATCCTCGGTGGGACGCCGCTCGCCGTCCGTCACGTCGTGCCGGTCGCGGAGCCGCGCTACACCGCCGACGCCCGCGACGGCCGCCACGCGTTCGTCAGCGACTCCGGCGGGATCGCAGTCCACACGCTCGACCTCGCGCGCGGCCGCGTCGCCGCGAGCCTGAAGCTGAAGCAGTGGCCGCGCCACCTCTCGCTCTCGCCGGACGGCCGCACGCTCTGGGTCGGCCTCGGGACGGCGTCGGAGCAGATCGCGGTCGTCGACGTCGCCGACCCGCTGCGGCCGCGGCTCGAGCACTACCTCGCGCCCGGCTTCCTGATGCACGACGTCGGCTTCGCGCCGAGCGGCGGCCGGATCTGGGTGACGGGGGGAGCGACGAACCAGATCGCGATCCGCGAGCAGGGCGTGTTCCGCTACCTCCCCGCCGACCTGCCGCCGCAGCACGTCACCTTCCTCGCCGGCCGCGTCTTCGTCTCGAGCGGCGGCTCCGGGACGCTGCACGTCTACACGGAGGACGGACGACTGCTGCGCACGACGCGCATCCCGGGCGGCTCCTTCAACGTCCAGTACGCCGCCGGGAGGGTGCTGACGCCGTCGCTGAACGCGGGGACGCTCTGCGTCGTCTCCCCGGCGGGGCGCGTCCTGGAGACGGTCCGGATCTCGACCTCCTGCCACGACGCCTGCCTCGCGCCTGCGTAAGCTCTTCCCGTGCCGCAGCCGACGCTGCTCCTGATCGACGTCCAGCGCGCGTTCGACGACCCGCGCTGGCCGCCGCGCAACAACCCCGGCGCGGAGGCGCGGATCGCCGACCTGCTCGCCGCCTGGAGGGAGCACGGCGCGCCGGTCGTCCACGTCCGCCACGAGAGCGCCGAGCCGGAGGGGATCTTCAGACGCGGCACCGACGCCTACGAGTTCAAGCCGGAGGCGCAGCCGCTCGACGGCGAGCCGGTGGTCGAGAAGACCGTCAACTCCGGGTTCATCGGCACCGACCTCGAGCAGCGCCTGCGCGACGCCGGCGCCGACACCGTCGTGATCGCCGGCCTGACGACGAACCACTGCTGCTCGACGACCGCCCGCATGGCCGGGAACCTCGGCTTCGAGACGTGGCTCGTCTCCGACGCGACCGCGACGCACGCCCGCGGCGGCTTCGACGCCGAGACGATGCACCGGGTCGAGCTCGCCGCGCTCGACGGCGAGTTCTGCGAGGTCGTGGACGCCGCCGAGGCGATCCGCCGCCTCGGACGTTGACCTCTGGTATTTCGCACACCGATCGACTAGCATCCCGCGCGCGCCGACGGCGGAGGGCCGTCGGGAAAGGGGCGAGGGAAGGTGGCTGTGAAGCGAGGGATGGTCATCCTGGCGTGCGTGCTCGGCGCGCTCGCGATCGTGGCGGGAGCGTTTGCCCGGGCGGCCGGATCGCCCACGAACGTCTTCACCGACCCGACGGGCGACACGGTCGGCTTGTCCCCGGACATCACGGGGATCGACTACTCGACCACCGGCGCCGGGTTCGTCACGTTCCACGTCGCCGCGGCGCTGGCCGACGGCAGCGACACCTTCGTCGTCCTCTACATCGACCAGGACGACAACCTCGCCACCGGCTCCTACGCACCGGACTCCGCAGGCGCGGACGTCTTCGTGGAGTACGACCACCTCGCCAACCAGTACGACACCGAACGGTGGGACGCGACGGCGAGGAAGTGGTCGGAGGTAACCCTCGGTTCCGACTTCTCGATCTCGTCCGACGAGGACGGCGTCACGATCGGCATCGACCGGAAGGATCTCGGCGACGCGACCCACGCCAAGGTCTCCGTGTTCACCGGGGCGTGGGACGCGTCGGTCGGCGCGATCAGGCAGGAGAGCGACGGCAGCCTGGACGTCGACTGGGCGCCCGACGACGGGGGCTACGACGTCGACCTCTCACCCCTCACCCTCCACGCCGACCAGCAGACCCACACCGCGGCGAAGGCGGGCAAGCGCTTCAGCGTCTCGCTCGCGGCGCTCCGCTCGGACTCGGGTCAGTACGTGAGCACCGTCGCCGGGCAGGTCGCGTGCACGCTGACGGTCGGCGGGAAGCACGTGTACCCGGCGTCGCCGCCGGGGGTCCTGCCGGGATCGGTTCCGGCGGCCCGTTGCACCTGGCAGCTCGGGAAGAAGACGAAGGGGAAAGCCCTGACGGCGGTGATCACGGTCTCGGTCGACGGAGCGTCGCTGAGCGAGCGGTACTCCACCAAGGTGCACTAGCCCGCCAGCGCGTCGAGCAGCTCCGCCAGCTCCCGCGGGTGCGTGAGCATCGGGTGGTGGCCCCAGTCGCGCTCGACGACCTCCGCGTCGAGGACGTCGCGGGCGAGGTGGCGCTGCCAGTCGGGGCGGATCACGGCGTCCTCGCCGCAGACGACGTAGACGACGCGGCCTACCGGCGCGCGCGGCTCCGGGTCGTAGGGCGCCTGGCGGCGGAGCCGCGTCGGCACGACGCCCGGCGGATACTGCTGCTCCCGCGCCGCGTCCGCTGGATCCGGATACCAGGAGCGGCCGAGCTCGTCGCGGACGCTCCCGGCGCCGAAGCCCTCCCCGAAGACGCCGTGCCAGCCGGTGCCGGCGACGAGGGCGCAGAGGAAGACGTGGACGCGCGCCTGGACGTACGGGATCGTCATCCCGCCGAGCGAGTGCCCGACCACGACGTCCGCCGCGGGGACGCAGGCCGCGTACTCCGCGACGCCCGCCTCGACGTCCTCGCACGGCAGATCCGGCGCGGCGACCGCGTGCCCGCGCGCCTCCAGCTCGGGGCGCACGTCGGCCCAGATCCAGCCGCCGCCCCAGGCGCCGTGCACGAGGGAGAAGCTCGCCATCCGGCCTACGATCCTCGCATGCGCGTGATCGCGGGCACGAGGAAGGGCCACAACCTGCTCGCCCCGAAGGGCCTCGACACGCGGCCGACCTCCGACCGCGTGCGCGAGAACGTCTTCAACCTCGTCGGCCCGCTCGAGGGCGCCGCCGTGCTCGACCTGTTCGCGGGCTCCGGGGCGATGGGGATCGAGGCGCTCTCCCGCGGCGCCGCCCGCGCCGTCTTCGTCGAGAGGGACGCCGACGCCGCCCGCACGATCGAGCGCAACCTCGACAAGCTCCGCCTCACCGGCGCCCGCGTCGTTCGCGCCGACGCGGTCACGACGCTCGCCCAGGAGGCGGCGGCGGGACGGGAGTACGATCTCGTGCTGGTCGACCCTCCCTACGGCATGTTCACCGTCCTCCAGCCCAAGCTCGCCCGCTACCTCCCGTCCGTGGTCGCCGCCGACGGGCTGCTCGTCGTGGAGACCGACGCGCGCGTCGAGCCCGAGCTGCCGCTGCGAGAGCGCACGAGCCGGAAGTACGGCGCGGCGCGGATCACGGTGTTCGAGCCGTGATCACCGCGATCTGCCCCG
>DASZYW010000370.1:0-3203 GCA_035545195.1 Gaiellaceae bacterium | reverse complement strand
TTCGCGCCGATCTTCGGCGCCTGGTTCAACCCGATCTCGCCGCACTCGAAGATGGCCGTCGCCGCCGTCCTCTGCTTCCTGCCCGTGATGGTGAACACGCTGCGCGGCCTGCAGAGCGCGAGCCCGCGCCAGGTGGAGCTGATGCGCTCCTACGCCGCGAGCGAGCTGGAGATCTGGCGGCGCGTGCGCGTGCCGGCAGCGCTGCCGTTCCTGTTCACCGCCCTCAAGGTGGCGAGCGTCCTCTCGATGATCGGCGCGATCGTCGGCGAGTACTTCGGCGGCGCCCTGAACGCGCTCGGCGTGATCATCAACTCCGAGGCGAACGTCTTCCACTTCACCACCGCGTGGGCCGGGATCCTCGTGGCCTGCATCCTCGGCATCGCGCTCTACTCGGCCGTCGTGGTCGTAGAGCGGATCACGATCCGTTGGACACCACAAGCGAGGGACTCGTAATCCGGTCCGGGAAGCGTTAGAAATCGCAAAACGGTGGTGGACCGGAGTACGACGACCAGGGAGGGGAAATGAGGAAGCGGTTGGTGGCGGTTGCGCTGCTCGTGGTGGCGGCGGCTCTCGCAGTGACGGCCGGGACGACGTCGAAGGCCTCGGCGGCGCCGAAGCTGACGAAGGTGACGATCCAGCTCAAGTGGTTCCCGCAGGCGCAGTTCGCCGGCTACTACGCGGCGCTCGACCGCGGCTACTACAGGGCGGCGGGGCTCGACGTGACGCTGAAGAACGGCGGCACGAACATCATTCCGGAGCAGGTCGTCGCGCAGGGCACCGCCCAGTTCGGCGTCGACTGGCTCCCGAGCCTGCTCTCCGCGCGCGACTCCGGCACGCAGCTCGTCAACATCGCGCAGGTCTTCGCGCGCTCGGGGATGACGCAGCTGACCTGGAAGAGCTCGGGCATCACCTCGGTCAAGCAGTTCAAGAACAAGAAGATCGCCAACTGGCTCGGCGGCAACCAGTACGAGCTGTTCGCCGCGCTGAACAAGTACGGCATGGACGGCGCCACCAACAAGGGCGTGACGATCGTCCAGCAGCCGTTCGACATGGGGCTCTTCCTCAACCACCAGGTCGACTCGGCGTCGGCGATGACCTACAACGAGCTCGCCCAGGTGCTCGAGTCGAAGAACCCGAAGACCGGCAAGCTCTTCACGTTGAAGGACATCAACGTGATCAAGATGCAGAACGTCGGCACGGGCATGCTCGAGGACGGTCTCTTCTCGACCGCGAAGTACCTCTCCAACCCGGCGAACGACCTGATCGCGACGAAGGTGATCGGCGCCACGCTCGCCGGCTGGATCTACTGCCGCGACCACGTCGCCGCCTGCGTCCAGTACACGCTGAAGGCCGGCCCGACGCTGCCGAAGGGCCACCAGACGTGGATGATGAACGAGATCAACAAGCTGATCTGGCCGAACACGGCCGGGATCGGGATCATGAGCAAGGCCGACTACAACCGCACGGCGTCGATCGCGCTCAAGTACGGCGTGATCAAGCACAAGGCGTCGGGCGCGTACCGCACCGACCTCGCCCAGGCCGCGGTCGCCGGCCTGAAGGCGCAGGGGATGGACGTCTACGGGAAGAGCTACAAGCCGATCACGGTCAAGCTGACCGCCGGCGGCAAGTAACGACGCGGAAGACCGGCGCGGGCTCCTGGTCGGGAGCCCGCGCCGCCGAATCCAGGAGGGCTGAATGTCGGTTCTGATTCGCGGCGGGCGCGTGGTCACCGCTTCCGAGGACACGGTCGCGGACGTCTTCGTCGACGGCGAGCAGGTCGCGCTGATCGGGCGCTCGCTCGACGTCCAGGCCGACCGCACGATCGACGCGACCGGCAAGTACGTCCTCCCGGGCTGCGTCGACCCGCACACCCACCTCGACATGCCGTTCGGCGGCACCGTCACGATCGACGACTTCGAGTCGGGCCAGCGCTCGGCGGCGTTCGGCGGCACGACGACGCACGTCGACTTCTGCATCCAGGCGCGCGGCCAGACGTTCGCCGAGGCGCTCGAGGGCTGGCACGCGAAGGCGAACGGAAAGACGCTGATCGACTACGGCTTCCACATCGCCGTCACCGACCTCGACGAGGGCGGGACGCTCGAGGAGCTCGCCTCGCTGCCCGAGCAGGGCGTCACCTCCTACAAGCTCTTCATGGCCTACAAGGGCGCGCTGATGGTCTCGGACGAGACGCTCTTCCGCGCGATGGAGGTCGCCGCCGCGAGCGGCGCGCTCGTGATGGTGCACGCGGAGAACGGCGACGCGATCGACGTGCTCGTCGCCGAGGCGCTCGCCGCCGGGAACACGGCGCCGCTCTACCACGCGCTGACGCGGCCGCCGGAGCTCGAGGGCGAGGCGACCAACCGCGCGATCCAGCTGGCGCGCATCGCCGGCTGCCCGCTCTACGTCGTGCACGTCACCTGCGAGGAGGCCGTCGACCCGATCCGGCGCGCGCGCGACCTCGGCTGGCGGGTCTGGGGCGAGACGTGCACGCAGTACTTCTTCCGCTCGATCGACGACCTGGCGAAGCCGGACTTCGAGGGCGCGAAGTACGTCTACTCGCCGCCGGCGCGCGACGCCCGCAACCACGACGTGCTCTGGAACGCGGTCCGCACGGACGCGCTCTCGGCGATCTCGACCGACCACTGCTCCTTCCTCTGGGACGGGCAGAAGACGCTCGGCAAGGACGACTTCACGAAGATCCCGAACGGCGGCCCGGGGCTCGAGGACCGGCTGAAGATGATCCACCACTTCGGCGTCGGCGCCGGCCGGATCTCGCTCAACCGGATGGTCGATCTGCTCGCGACGCAGCCGGCGAAGCTGTTCGGCCTCTACCCGCGCAAGGGGACGGTCGCCGTCGGCTCCGACGCCGACATCGTCGTCTTCGACCCGAACCGGACCGAGACGCTCTCGGCGGCGTCGTCCCACTCGAAGTGCGACTACAACCTCTACGAGGGGACGGAGGTGACCGGGGCGCCGGAGCTCGTGCTCCTGCGCGGCAACGTGATCGTCGAGAACGGCGAGCTCCACGCGGCGCCAGGCAGCGGCCGCTTCGTGCGGCGCGCCCGCTTCGGCGAGCAGCTGGCGGCGGAGGGCGCGGCCGTCGCGTGATCCGCGCGAGCTGGCACACCCGCATCGCCAGGCCCGTCGAGGAGGTCTTCGACTACCTCGCCGACCTCGACAACGAGCCGCGCTGGAACCCGGAC
>DASZYW010000369.1:0-3203 GCA_035545195.1 Gaiellaceae bacterium | reverse complement strand
CACGGCGGGAACGAGCACGGCCCGACCGGCTAGGGGCGCAGCACCTCCGCCGAACAGCCGGCGACGAGCGCCGCCCTCGCGTCGACGACACCCCGCAGCTGCGGGTGCGCCAGGTCGACGGCGACGTCCGGCCACGTCTCGAGCGCGAGCGCCTGCGCGCCGCCGCGGGAGCCGATCGCGAGCAGGTCGTCGACGGAGAACACGTCGCGCCGCCCGGACTGCCGCCGCGCGATCCCGTCCAGCTCGCGCAGCTCCTCCAGCGGGTCGATGCGTAGGTTCGAGTCGGAGCCGATGCACAGTGCGATGCCGCGATGGAGGACGCGCTCGACCGGCAGGAAGCCGTCGCCGAGGTTCGCCTCCGTCGTCGGACAGGCGCAGATCGTCGCGCCCGCCTCGCCGAGGAGGTCGAGCTCGTGTCCGTCCGCGTGCGTGGCGTGGACGACGGTCGTCCTCGGGCCGAGGCAGCCGCAGTCGGCGAGCAGCTCGATCGGCCGGATCCCGTGCTCGGCGAGGCACTCCTCGATCTCGCGCGGCTGCTCGTCGGCATGGACGTGCAGCGGCAGCTCGTGCTCCGCCGCATAGCGTCCCAGCTCGACGAGCCAATCCCGGGGGCAGGCGCGCACGGAGTGCGGTGCGACGCCGACCCGGAGTCCCGCCGCCCGTAGCTCCTCGAGAGCCGTCAGATATTCGGCGACGGACGCCTGCCGGAAGCGCGCCTCGCCGCCGCGCGCGTAGGCGGCGTACAGGAGGACGAGCTCGACGCCGGCCTCGCTCGCCGCCTCGGCCGCCGCGAGGGCCTCCGCGAGGCCGAGGTAGTGGAACTCGCCGACCGCGGTGTAGCCGGCGCCGCGGAGCTCTGCATAGACGTGCGGGTACTCCTGGCGCACCCGTTCGGGCGTCTGGCCGCGCGCGAGCTCGAGCATCGTCTCGCGCCAGCCCCAGAAGTCGGCGCCCTCCGTTCGCCCGCGCAGCGCGCGCTGGAACGCATGGCAGTGCGCGTCGACGAAGCCTTCGAGCTTGAGAGTGTCCGCCACGCGCGAGAGAATATGCGCGTGCGGCGGCGCCTCCTGGTCCTGGGGCTGCTGGGGGTCTGCCTTGGCGTGCCCGCACAGGCGTCGGCGCGGGTCGACGTCGGCCCGCGGCTGGCCGTCCCGCAGCAGATGCGCCTCGTGGCCTACTACCCGGCGCACGACGGCTGGACGTACATGTGGCAGCACTGGGATCCGCGGCAGATCGACCACGACTTCGGCCTCGTCGCGAACCTGCACGCGAACACCGTCCGGATCTTCGTGCAGCCGTCCGTCTGGGGCTTCCCGCACCCGAGCCGCCAGGGACGGCAGCAGCTCGAGACCGTGCTCTCACTGGCGGGCAAGCACGGGCTCGCCGTCGAGCTGACCCTCTTCGACTGGTGGTTCGACTACGGCCGGGTCGCCGACTCGAAGACGTGGGTGCGCTCGCTGCTCTCCGGCTACGCGGACGACCCGCGGATCGCGGCGATCGAGCTCCGCAACGAGATCGATCCGTCCAATCCGGCCGCGATCGCCTGGGCGAAGGCCCTGCTGCCGTACGTCCGGCAGGTGCTGCCCGAAACACCCGTCACGCTCTCCGTGAGCTCCAACGACCCGGTCAACCGCCTGGCTGCGCTCAGCAGCGAGCTCGCGCCGGTCGCGCCGGACTTCTGGTCGTTCCACTACTACGACAAGCCGGAGTACGCCCTCTGGACGATCGCGGCCGCGCGCGCAGCCGTCGCGCCCGTGCCGCTCGTGGTGGGGGAGACCGGCTACGAGCCGAACCTCTCCGCGCCACAGCCGAAGTCGCCGGCGGACATCGAGGCGGAGCAGTCCCGCTACTTTCGGACGGTGGCGAACGCCGCAGCGCTGCTCGGCCTGCCGCCGCCCGGCGTCTGGGTGCTGCTCGACTTCTCGCCGGGAGCCTCGCCCGTCGCGATGCCGCAGGCGGAGTACCGGTTCGGCCTCTTCCGGACGGACGGGACGCCGAAGCCGGACGCGAGCGTCGTCCGCTCGATGTTCTTGCAGGCCGGCACCGTCGATCCCTCGTTCGACGGCGGCTTCGAGCGGCCCGGCTTCGGCCCCTGGCGGGTGCACGGGAGCGGCGCGACGCGAGAGGCCGTGATCGTCCACGGCGGGGCCGGCTCGGTCGCGCTCACACCTGCAGGCGGCCGCACGACGCTGACGACGATCCCGTCGGTCCCGTGGGTGACGCCCGGGCAGACGCTGAGCGTGAGCGGCTGGGTGCGCGGAATCCTCACGACCGGCACGACGGAGGTCGAGCTCCGCTGGTTCGCGGCCGACCGCACGCCGCTCGGCGTGACCGACTCGGAGGCGCTCCCGTCCGGGACGGTGGGGTGGACGCTGCTCACGGCCTCGGGCCAGGCGCCGCCCGGCGCGGCGTTCGTCGCGATCGCGCTGATCAGCGACGGCAACAGCGGCTCGGCGGTCTTCGACGACGTCTCGCTCGCCGCCGGCTGAACCCGCGAACTCCCCGGGCCTAGACTTGCACCATGGCAGCCCGCGCGGTCCCCGCTCCGCTCGCCCAGCTGCCGAACGCGCTCACGGTCGGCCGCCTCCTCCTGATCCCGGTCTTCTGCGTCCTGATGGTGCAGGCGGGACACGGGCACAGCTGGCCGGCCGGGCTCGTCTTCGGCGCCGCGGGCGTCACCGACCAGTTCGACGGCTTCCTCGCGCGGCGACTGCAGGTCGAGTCGCGCTTCGGGAAGATCGCCGACCCGCTCGCCGACCGGCTGATGATCGACGCGGCCGTGATCCTGCTGTTCGCCTACGACCGGCTGCCGTGGGAGGGGCTCGCGGTGATCCTCGGCCGCGACGTCGTCCTCCTCGCCGGGGCGCGCGTGCTCGCGCCGCGCGGAGTCGAGCTCGACGTGAACCTGCTCGGGAAGACAGCCACGTGGGTGCTCTACGCGGCGATCGGCTTCCGCATCGTCACGCACCGCGCGACCGCGTGGCCGCTCGACCTCTTCTGGGCAGGGCTTGGGCTCGCCCTGCTCGCCGGCTGTGTGTACGTCGTCGCGGCATGGAGAGAACTCCGGCGATGAAGGCCGTGGTCATGGCCGGGGGCGAGGGAACGCGCCTGCGGCCGCTCACCTCGAATCAGCCGAAGCCGATGGTCCCGATCGTCGGCAAGCCGTGCATGGAGCACATCCTCGAGCTGCTGAAGCGGCACGG
>DASZYW010000368.1:0-2996 GCA_035545195.1 Gaiellaceae bacterium | reverse complement strand
GTTCGAGACGAGCCCGACCCGCAGGCCGGCCGCGCGCACGGCCGCCAGCGCCGGCAGGACGTCGTCGTAGAGGTCGAAGTTGTCGTGCCGCTCCCAGCCGCGGGTGATCTCGACGGCGCAGGCGTACGCGGAGTCGGCCTCGCCGCCCATCCCGCGCACGATCCGCTCGGTGAAGCGGAACCAGATCTCGTCGTCGTGCTCGAGCTCGGGGTGCCGCTTCAGCTCGAGGAGCGCGGCGTCGCGGGCCTCCGGGTAGCGCGCCGCGTCGAGCCGGAGGCCGTGCCGCTCCCCCGCGCGGACGTAGCCCTCGGGGCCGAGCTCGGGCCCGGGCCGGGCGAGCGTGAAGTCCACGTCGAAGAGAACGGCCCTGAGCCCCACTGCCCGCTACCCTATGCCCGCTGTTCGGGGTGTGGCGCAGCCTGGTAGCGCGCTCCGTTCGGGTCGGAGAGGTCCCCAGTTCGAATCTGGGCACCCCGATATGGGAGAGCCGCCTCGTGCGGCTCTTCCGCTTGCTTGCGAGGAAGTCGTGACGGTTTCATGACGAATCCCCGTCTAGCGTCGGTCCATGGCTCGCCGTCTCCGGATCCAGGCCGCCGGCATACGGCACGTGACCTGCCGGGGCAACCGGCGCCAGGCGATCTTCCGCGACGCGCTCGACCGTGGGCGCTATCTCGGCCTCTTCGCAGAGGTCTGCTCGGAGCTCGGGTGGCGGGCGCTCACGTGGTGCCTGATGGGCAACCACGTGCACCTCGTCATGCACGTGCCCGACGACACGATCTCGAACGGGATGCAGTGGCTGAGCGGCGACTACGCGGCCGGCTTCAACCGGCGTCACGGACTCGACGGGCATCTCTTCCAGGGCCGTTTTCGGGATGAGCTCGTGCTCGACGAGCGCTATCTCTGGACGCTACTGCCGTACGTCGATCTCAATCCTGTGCGCGCGGCGCGTGTCCGTCGTGCCCAGAGCTGGCGCTGGAGCGGCTGCCGGGCGCTGCTCGGGATGGAGCTTCCTCGCCCGTTCCACGACGTCGAGCGTGTGTGGCGGCTGCTGCGCCGCGATCCGCTCGACGCGCAGATCGCCTACGGCGATCTGCTCGCGAACTGGCGCCTCGCCGACGAGCGGCGCAGCCGCGCCGGCGCGTCCACCGCGGCCATGCCCGGGGTCTGACCCCGGGCATGGCCCGAGTGGACGTGTCTGTCCGCTCGGGCGGGGCACCTAGCCGACGCCGTAGACGCCGGCGAACCGCTCCGCGAGGAGGCGCACCAGCAGCGCGGCCGGGAGCCCGACCACGTTCAGGTAGTCGCCCTCGACTCGCTCGACGAGCGCGGCGCCGCGCCCCTGGATCGCGTAGCCACCGGCGCGCCCCTCCCACTCGCCGCAGGCGACGTACGCGGCGAGGTCGCGCGGCGTCAGCGTGCGGAACGTCACCGCCGTCGTCTCGGTCTCGACCACCTCCCAGCCGGGCGTGACCAGGCAGAGCCCGGAGACGACGTGGTGCGTCCGGCCCGACAACTGCTCCAGCATCCGCTCGGCGCCCGCCGGACCGTCCGGCTTCGCGTACACGCCGCCGTCGAGGACGACCGTCGTGTCGACGCCGAGCACCGGCTGCTCGCCGGCGCCGGCCGCGACCGAGCGCGCCTTGCCCTGCGCGTGCGCGCGCACGAGCCCGACCGGATCGGCGTCCGGCGGATCGTGCTCCTCGTAGCGGGGCGCGACGACCTCGAAGGGGATGCCGAGCTGCTCGAGGATCGCCCGCCGCTGCGGCGAGGTGGACGCGAGCAGGAGCGGCGGTGCGGGCGGCGCGCTCACGCGGCCGACGACTTGCGCGCGACCCAGATCTCCTCGTCCGGCCACCGCCTTGCCCACTCCGCCGGCGTGTCGGAGTAGAACCTCGGCGTCTCCGCGTCCGGCCCGGCCTGCAACTCGATCAGCCGCTCGACGGCGAATCCGTTCGCACGGAGCACCGCGATCCACTCGCCGTGCGTCAGCTGGTACTCGACGCCGTCGTCCTCGGTCCAGGCGGTGCCTCCGAGGTCGAAGTACGGCCGCTGCAGCTGCGTCGTGATCTCCCCGACGGGCGGGAAGCAGATGTGCGCGAGCGGCGTCGAGTGCAGGAACGCGAGCAGGCCGCCGGGCCGGAGCAGCCTCGCCGCCTCCGGGATCCACTCGTGCGGATCCGCCCAGGTGGCGGCGCCGTGCTCCGAGATCGCGATGTCGAACGACGCATCCGGCAGCGGCACCCGCTCGCCCGGCGCCTGGACGAGCTCGAAGCGGATCCCCGACTCGTCCATCAGCCGCCGCGCCGTCTCGAGCTGCGCGGGCGTCGGGTCGACGCCGACGACGCGCGCGCCGCGCTTCGCAAGCCACGCGGAGAAGTACGCCGTGCCGCAGCCGAGCTCGACGACGTCCTTGCCGGCGACGTTGCCGAGGACCCGCAGCTCCACTTCGACCCCGCGCCACTTCCCCCACGTGATCTCGTCGGACGCCCACGCCTGCGCGGCCGAGCCGTCGGTGTACTCGGCGTTCGTCCTCGTCCAGAGCGCGACGTTGCGCTCGAGATCAGCCGAGCTCATCGGCGGAGAACCAGAGCGCGATCTCGCGCTCCGCGGACTCCGGCGAGTCGGAGCCGTGGACGAGGTTGTCCGGCATCGACATCGCCAGGTCGCCGCGAATCGTCCCAGGCTCGGCGTTCGCCGGGTTCGTCGCGCCGATCGTCTTGCGCATCGTCGCGATCGCGCCCTCGCCCTCGACGACGAGCGCCCACGTCGGCCCCGAGGTGATGAACGCGACGAGCTCGCCGAAGAACGGCTTCTCGCGGTGCTCGGCGTAGTGCGTCTCGCCGAGCTCGCGGCTGGCGGTCAGGAGCTTCCCGGCGCGGATCGTGAAGCCGCGCGCCTCGATCCGGCCGAGGATCTCCGCGGCCAGACGGCGCCGGACCGCGTCCGGCTTGATCAGGATCAGCGTCTGCTCGACGGCCACGCGCAGAAGGCTAGTC
>DASZYW010000367.1:0-4618 GCA_035545195.1 Gaiellaceae bacterium | reverse complement strand
GGCCCCAGTCGTTCGGCTCCATCCGGCCGAAGCCCGGGAGGACGCCGGCGAGCCCCGGGAACTGCACCGTCGTCGCCTCGGCGAGCGTCTCGGCGGCGACGAGCGTCGGCGCGAGCAGCTCGCGGCCGAGCGCGAGCAGGTCGCCGAGCGGCCCCGAGTAGGCGTACGCCGGCGACCCGGCGAGCGAGCCGCGCAGCCCCAGCGGCGCGAGCGCCTGCTCGAAGTACTCCGCAAACGGCATCTCGGCGCGCGCGGCGACGAGCTCCGCAGCCGCCTCGATGCCCGCGTTCGAGTAGATGCGCCGCCGCTCCGGCGCCATCCGCGGCGAGTCCGCCTCCGGCCCGAGCCCCGACGCGTGCGCGACCAGGTGGCGCAGCGTCGCGCCGGGCGGGCCGGCCGGCTCGTCGAGATCGACCGTCCCCTCCTCGACCGCGACCAGCACCGCGAGCCCGGTCAGGAGCTTCGTCACCGACGCCCAGGCGAAGACGTGCTCCGTCTCCCCGTGCGTCGCCGCGACGCGGCCGGCGACTCCGGCCGCGGCGTGCTCCGCTCCCCAGTCGTCGATCGCCGCCAGCTCGTCCACGCTGCGATAGTAGGAGCGATGGAGCGGCGGACGATCGGCTCCGGCTCGGACTGGGAGCGGCGCGGCGGCTACTCGCGCGCGGTTGTCGCGGGCGAGCGCGTGTTCGTCGCCGGAACCGCGCCGATCATGCCGGGCGACGCCGACCCGCCGCCGGATCCGTACGGCCAGGCGAAGCGCTGCCTGGAGATCGTCGAGGCGGCGCTCCGGGAGGCGGGCGGCGGGCTCGAGCACGTCGTGCGCACGCGGCTCCTGATGACGGACGCCTCCTTCGCGCCCGAGGTGCTGCGCGCGCACGGCGAGGCGTTCGGCGAGACGCGTCCCGCCTGCACGGGCATGGTCGTCGGCCTCCTCGACCCGCGCTGGCTGGTCGAGATCGAGGTGGACGCCGTGCTGCCCCGCGCGTAGCGTTTCCGCATGAGCGACCAGCTCATCCCGCCCTCGATCACGGGCAAGGGCAGCCGCTTCCCGCCGGGCGGGAGCGTCCTCGACCACGCCTTCGGCCAGGGCGATCCGTACACGCTCGGCGTCGAGGAGGAGTACATGCTCCTCGACGGCGAGACGTTCGACCTCGTCCAGCACATCGACACCGTCCTGGCGGCCGTCGCCGGGCACGAGCTGGAGCCGCGGATCAACTCGGAGCTGATGCAGTCGGTGCTCGAGGTCGCGACACCCGTCTGCCACACGCCCGCCGGGGTCCGCCAGCAGCTGACCCGCATCCGCGCCTACGTCTGCGACGTCGCGCGGGAGAAGGGCCTGCGCGTCGGCTCCGCCGGGACGCACCCGTTCTCGCTCTTCGAGCGCCAGCGGATCACGGCCAAGGACCGCTACCGCGCGCTCGTCGACCAGATGCAGTACGTCGCCCGGCGCGAGCTGATCTTCGGGATGCACGTGCACGTCGCGGTCGGGGACCCGGAGCAGGCGATCCAGGTCGTCAACGGCCTGATCGTCCACCTGCCCGAGCTCGTCGCGCTCTCGGCGAGCTCGCCCTTCTGGCGAGGCGAGCCGACCGGTCTCCGCTCGTCGCGGCACATGGTCTTCGCCGCCTTCCCCCGCTCCGGGCCGCCGCCGCGCTTCCGCGACTACGCCGACTACGCGCAGGTCGTCAACCAGCTGGAGAAGACCGGCTGCATCCAGGATTACACCCACATCTGGTGGGACATCCGGCTCCACCCGCGGCTGGGGACGATCGAGATCCGGATCTGCGACGCCGTCACCCGGCTCGACGACGTGATCACGATCACCGCCTACTGCCAGGCGCTCGTCAAGCACTACGCCGAGCTGTACGCGCGCGGCGAGGAGGTCCCGTCGTTCCACCGCATCCTCACGACCGAGAACAAGTGGCTCGCGGCGCGCTACGGGCTCGCGGCGCCCGTGATGGACCTGCACACCGGCCGCCGCAACCGCCAGCCGGTGACCTCGCTCGTCCGCCGCACCCTCAAGATGATCGCGCCGCACGCCGAGGAGCTCGGCGCCTCCGAGGAGCTCGCCGGCGTCGAGGAGATCCTCCGCCGCGGCAACGGCGCCGACCGCCAGCTCCACGTCTTCAATGCGAACCGCGACATCGTCGAGGTCGTGCGGGAGATCGCGGAGCTGACCGAGGTCGCGCCCGAGCCCGAGCCCGCCGCCGCTGCATAGACTCGTCCCGATGCTCGGGGTCGGCGACACCACACCGGAGGCGGTCGTCTGGACGACGCCGCGCGAGCGCGCGTCCCTGACCGAGATCGCCTCGCACGGCGCGATCCTGCTCCTCTTCTACCTCTTCGACTGGTCCTCGACCTGAACGAGCGAGCTCGAGCTCCTGCGTGACAGGAGCGAGGAGTTCCGCGCCGCGGGCGTGCAGCCGTACGCGATCTCGCGCGACTCGCCGTACACGCACGTCGCGTGGACGCAGGCGCTCGACCTCGACTTCCCGCTCCTCTCCGACTGGAACGGCGACGCGACCCGCGGCTTCGGCGTCGCGATCGAGCACAACGGGATGCGCGACGTGTCGGCGCGGACGGCGTTCCTGCTCGACGCGGCCGGGGTCGTGCGCGGCGCGTGGGCGTACGAGCCGAGCGAGCTGCCGGACCTGGACGTCCTGCTCGAGGCGGCGCGGGCCTTGTCGGCGTCCGCCTGATCCCCTTTACTCCACCGCATGGAGACATCGAACATCGCCGAGGCGCCGGCCGAACGGTCCGCCTCTGGCAAGGTCACGGCAGGCCTCGGTCTCGCCGTCGCCGTGCTGGGGGTCGTGTTCGCCTTCGACTCTTCCTGGTACGGCCACTGGTACGCGCTCTTCCGCCTGATCCACGTCGTCGTCGCCGTCTTCTGGGTCGGCGGAGGCCTCCTGATCACCGTGCTCGGCCTGCGCGCCAGCTCGAGCGACGACCCGAACGAGATCGTCACGCTCGCCCGCTGGGCGGGGTTCGTGGGCGAGAAGATGTTCGCGCCCGCGGGCCTGGTCGTCTTCGCGATGGGGATCGCGATGATGATCAACACCGACTGGGGCTGGGGGAAGTTCTGGATCGACGCCGGCCTCGTCGGCTACCTCGCCACGTTCGTCACCGGCGTCGCGTTCCTCTCGCCGCAGTCGAAGCGGATCGCCGCGCTCGCCGCCGAGAAGGGGCCGACGGCTCCGGAGACCCTGGCCGCGATCCAGCGGATCCTGCTGATCGCCCGCGTCGACGTGTCCGTGCTGGTGCTCGTCGTGGCGGACATGGTCGTCAAGCCGTTCAGCGGCTGACGCGACGAACTTCGCGGCCGCCCGATGAGTTTCGGGCGGCCGCGTCGTCCCTTTCCTAGACGCCGTCCGATCGGCGAGACTTCGAGCGATCCCGAAGCGAGGAGAACTGACGCATGTCGAAGACCGTGCTGATGGTCGGGACGCGCAAGGGCGCGTTCCTGATCGAGAGCGAGAACCGCAAGGACTGGACGGTGCGCGGCCCCTTCTGCGAGGGGTGGCCCGTCTACCACGCCATCTACGACGCCGATTCCGGCACCGTCTTCGCGGCCGCCGCGAGCGAGTGGCACGGCTCCGCCGTCTGGCGCTCGTCCGACCTGGGCGAGAGCTGGGAGCACTCGAGCGAGGGCATCGCCTACGGCGACGACGACGGCCGCAAGGTGTCGAAGGTCTCGACGCTGATGAAGGCGGGCGACAAGCTGCTCGTCGGCGTCGAGGCGCCGGGCATCTTCGAGAGCCGGGACAACGGAGAGACGTGGTCGCTCCTGTCGACCCTGTCGGGCCAGCACGGCAGCGAGAGCTGGGACGACCCGGCGAACCAGCCCCCCGGCCACCTCGGCATCTCGAACCTGCTCCCCGACCGCGACGACCCGGCGCACTTCTGGGCCGTCGTGCAGGGAATCGGCGCCTACGAGACGACCGACGGCGGCGCGAGCTGGACGCCGCGCAACAAGGGCCTCCGCCGCGACTGGCCGGCGGACTACGAGGACGTCGGCTTCTGCGTCCACAAGCTCGTCCGCTCCTCCGACCCGCAACGGATGTACCAGCAGAACCACGTCGGCATGCACCGCTCCGACGACATGGGGCAGTCGTGGACCGAGATCACGGAGGGCCTGCCGAGCGAGTTCGGCTTCGCCGCCGCCGTCCACCCGCACGACCGGGACACCTTCTACGTCGTCCCGCTCGACCCCGGGCACGGCCGCGTCATGCCCGACGGCAAGGCCACCGTCTGGCGGACGAACGACGCGGGCTCGAGCTGGACCGCGCTCCGCAAGGGCCTGCCCCAGGAGAACGCCCACCTCGGCGTCCTGCGCCAGGGGATGGCGATCGACGGGCACGACCAGCCGGGCCTCTACTTCGGCACGAGCACCGGCCAGGTGTTCGCGTCGAACGACGAGGGCGAGAGCTGGCAGCAGATCGCCGACTACCTGCCGGCGATCTCCAGCGTCGAGGTGGCGATGCTCTAGTGGCGCAGCTGCGCCTCCCACCGACGCTCCCGCCGCTCTTCCCGGAGCTCCCCCGCCGCCTCGACGTGGACGCGTCGACGGTGGTGGGGGCGCTGCGGGACCTGGACGGGCGCTGGCCGGGGCTGCTCG
>DASZYW010000366.1:0-16443 GCA_035545195.1 Gaiellaceae bacterium | reverse complement strand
AGCGGGAGCGACGGGACTCGAACCCGCGACCTCCGGCGTGACAGGCCGGCGTTCTAACCAACTGAACTACGCCCCCGCGGGCGACCCAGTGTAGCCCCGACTACGCTCACGCGGTGTCCCTGACCGTCGTCGACTGGGCTGCGCTCGCGCTCGTCGCGCTTGCCGCGCTCGGGGGCATGCGCCGCGGGCTCGTGCTCACCGGGCTCTCGCTCGCCGGGCTCGCCGCGGGCGCGTACGCGGGCTCGCGCGTCGGGCCGCACCTGCTCCACGGCGGCGCCGGCTCGGACTGGACGCCGCTCGCCGGACTGGTCGGCGCGCTCGTCGGCGCGTTCCTCCTCCAGTCGTTCGCGACGTTCGCCGGCTCCTTCGTGCGCGGCGGCCTCCGCCTGACGCCGCTGCGCTTCCTCGACTCGTTCGGCGGGCTCGTCCTCGGCGCCGCGACCGGGGTCGCGCTGGTCTGGGTGGCTGCGGCCGTCGCGCTCCTGGCGCCGCACCAGTCGAAGCTTCGGCAGGAGGTCCAGCGCTCGACGCTCGTTCGCAGGCTCAACAGCGTCGTGCCGCCGCGCACGTTGCTGCACCTGCTGGCGCGGATCGACCCGTTCCCGTCGATCGCCGGCCCGCCGGCGCCGTCGGAGCCGCCGAGCACCGGCGTGTTGAAGAACCCGGCGATCCACGCGGCGTCGGAGCGGGTGGTCAAGATCCTCGGCACCGCGTGCGGCTTCGGGGTCGAGGGGAGCGGCTGGTTCGCCGGCCGCGACCTCGTCGTCACCGCCGCGCACGTCGTCGCCGGCGAGCACGACACGACCGTCGAGATCCCCGGGCGGGTCGGACGGTTCTCGGCGCAGGTCGTCGCGTTCGACGTCCACGACGACGTCGCCGTTCTCCGCGTCGCCGGCGTGGACGAGACGCCGCTGCGGATCGCCGACCCGCAGGACGGTGCGGCAGTCGCGATCGTGGGCTATCCCGAGAACGGCGACCTCCAGGCGATCCCCGGCCGCATCGGCAGGACCTCGACCGTCGTCACCGAGGACGCGCTCGGCCACGGCCCGGTCGCGCGGAAGATCACGGCGGTCGCCGGCAAGGTGCGGCACGGGAACTCCGGCGGGCCTGCGATCGACGACAGCGGGGCGGTCGAGTCGACGATCTTCGCGGCGCGGATCGGCGCGCCGAGCGGCTACGGCGTGCCGTCGGACATCGTCCGGAAGGTGCTCGACCAGGCGGGCGCTGCGGCGGTCTCGACCGGAAGCTGCGCGCCCTAGCGCTCCGGCAGCAGCTCGACGACGTTCAGCGGCTGCCGGAACGGCGCCATCACGTAGACGCCGTGCGCGAGTTTCCGCGCGCCCTCGATCAGCTCCTGGCCGAGCGCGAGCCCGACGTCGCGCGCGCCGGCGCCCGCGGCGCGGTACCGCTCCTGCACGTGCTCCGGCACGACGATCCCCGGCGTCTCGTTGTGGACGCGGATCAGGGTCTCGGTCGTCCGGATCGGCCAGACGCCGACGAGCACCGGCACCGGCCAGGCGCCGCCGATCCGCTCCCGGAACGCCTCGAACGGCTCCAGGTCGAACAGGATCTGCGTCATCGCGAAGCGCGCGCCCGCTTCGAGCTTGCGGTGGAAGCGCTCCGCCTCGAGACCGAGGTCGTCTGCGGTCGGGTTGACGGCGACGCCGGGGAAGAACGAGGTCGGCGCGTCGATCGCGCGCCCGTGCCAGTCCTCGCCCGTGTTGAGCTTCGCGATCAGCTCGACGAGCCCGATCGAGTCGACGTCGTAGACGGTCCCCGAGCCGGGGTAGTCGCCGGCCTCGGGCGGGTCGCCGGTGACGGCGAGGACGTTGCGGACGCCCTCCGCGTGCGCGCCGAGGAGGAGCGACTCGAGGCCGGTGATCGTCGTGTCGCGCGGCGTCAGGTGCGGGATCGTCTCGACGCCGGTGAACCGTTCGATCGCGACGGAGGCCATGATCCCGCTCATCCGCGCCCGCGCCCGCGGGTTGTCGTTCACGTCCACGAAGTCCGCCTTGCCGGTCTCGCTCACCGCGCGCGCGGTCGCGATCAGCGCCTCGGGGTTGGCGCCGAGCGGCGGGTCGACCTGCACCGAGACGACGAACTCGCCGGCACGGAGCTTCTGCGCGAGCGTCGTCTCGTCGGCGCTCGCGGCGTCGAACGGGCGCGCCTGCTCGCGCTCCCGGACGAGCAGCGACCCGGCGGGCGCACGCTGCTCGTCGACGGCCGCCCGGATCGCCGCGATCTGCGCAGGCGTCGTCCCGCAGCAGCCGCCGATCAGCCGCGCGCCGAGCGACGCCGCCCGCGCCGCGAACTCGCCGAAGTAGTCCGGCGTCGCGTGCGGGAAGACGATCCGCTGGCCGCTCATGCTCGCGAGGCCGACGTTCGGGAGAACGGCGAGCGGCGTGCCGTCGTTGCCCATCCGCGAGATCGCGCGCAGCGCCGCGGTGGGGCCCGCGCCGTGGTTGGCGCCGAACGCGGCGACGCCGAGCGCACGCAGGCGCTCGCCCGCCTGCTCGGCGGTGACGCCGCCGAGCGTGACGCCGTCCGCGTCGAAGGTCATCAGGGCGACGACCGGCAGCGAGGAGACGGAACGGACGGCCGTGACGGCGATCTGCAGCTCGGCGAGGTCGAAGAAGGTCTCGACCATGAAGAGGTCGGCGCCGCGCCCCTCGAGCAGCTGCGCCTGCTCGGCGAACAGCTCGGTGGGGTTCCGGCCGGAGAGCTCGATGTCGCCGAGCGGCCCGATCGAGCCCGCGATGAAGACGTCGCGGCCCGAGACCTCGCGCGCCTCGCGGGCGAGGCGCACCGCGGCCGCGTTGATCGCCTCGAACTCGTCGGCGAGGAAGCGCTGCGCCAGCTTGGCGCGGTTCGCCCCGAAGCTGTTCGTCTCGATCAAGTCTGCCCCGGCGCGGATGTAGCCGAGGTGCACGTCGAGGACGCTTTCCGGCGCGCGCAGGTTCGCCTCCTCCGGCGCGCGCAGGCCGGGGACGGCGCTGGAGAGGAGCGCACCCATGCCGCCGTCGGCGACGAGCGGCGGCCCCTCGGCGAGCCGCTCGAGGAACCGGCTCACGGGTGCACGGTCCTTCCCTCCATGCCGCCGGCGACGGTGACCAGCTCGCCGGTCACGTGCCCGGACAGCTCGTCGGAGGCGAGCACGACGACCGCGCGCGCGACGTCCTCGGCGAGCGCGACCTTCCGCAGCGCCATCGTCCGGCTCAGCCGTTCGACCAGCTCGGGATCGAGCTCGCCGCGTGTCATCGGCGAATAGGTCCAACCCGGCGCGACGGCGTTGACGCGGCCGTTCGGCGCGATCCGGACGATCTCGTTCTTGAGGCTGAGCAGGAGCCCGACCTGGAGCGCCGCCTTCGCAGCCGCGTAGTCGGCGTGGCCCGCCTCGCCGAAGCGCCCGGCCGTCGAGCCGACGAGGACGAGGCTGCCGTGGCCGTTCCGCTCCACCTCGCGCAGGAACCCACGCACGGTCAGGAACGTGGCGGTCAGGTTCGCGTCGAGCGTCGCGCGCCAGCGCTCGAGCGAGAGCTCCCAGACGGGCTCGTCGGCGCGCGGCCAGACGCCGGCGACGGCCGCGCAGACGTCCACCGAGCCGAGCGCCTCGCGCGACGCGGCGAAGAGCGCGTCGACCTCGTCCTCCTGCGTCAGGTCGGCCTGGATCGCGACAGCGCCGGTCTCCTGCGCCAGCTCCTCCGCGCGCTCGCCGCTCGTCCGGTAGTGGATCGCGACTCGCGCGCCCTCGGCCGCGAACGCGCGCACGCACGCGGAGCCGATCCCGCCGGCGCCGCCGGTGACGAGCACGCCCTTGCCCGCGAGGCCGGTGTCCACTAGTGCCTCTTCGCGTGATGCCGCCGCGGATCTCGGCTGCGAGCACCAAGCGATGCAAGGACGCAGGGAGCGCTCGTAGTCGTGACTACGGGCGCGACTGAGGACGCGGCAGCGCGCTGCGTGATCGCGGGCGAGAGACCGGCATGTATCGCGGGGAGAGGCACTACCTGAGGTCGATGCGGGTGAGGCCGTCGCCGACGAGCGGGCCGATGCCGTTGCGGATCGTGCGGACGACGCGCCCGCCGAGCTCTCCGGCGATCCGCTCGATCTCTCCGCTCCGGTAGAAGCTGACGGGGACGCCCTTCGTGGCGAGCCAGGCGCGCCGAGCCGGGTTGAGCAGCAGGCCTGCGGCCGGCCACGAGAGGACGATCGAGCCGCCAGGGGCGAACTCCGTCGCGGCGCGGCGCAGCATCGGCAGCGGGTCGGCGAAGTAGTCGAGGACGCCCACCGCGACGAACGTGTCGTAGCGCTCCTGCGGCTGCAACCCGTCGAAGTCCGCCGCCTCGAAGCGGCACAGCTGCTCGACTCCGGCCGCCTGCGCGTGGCGCTCGGCGAGCCCGATCATGGGCGCGGCGACGTCGATCCCGTGGACGCGCGCCCGGCGCGCCGCGGCGATCGCGACGGCGGTGCGCCCGGAGCCGCAGCCGATCTCGAAGCAGCTCGCTCCCTCGTCGACGAGCGAGGCGATCAGCGCGTTGCGCTTGTTCAGCGTCCGCGTGCGCCAGAGCCGGTCGACCGCCGCCTGGAGCGGCGAGCGGTTGGAGCCGTCGTAGATCGCGTCGAAGCGCTCCGCCTCGCGCGAGAAGTAGTCCTTGACCGCCTCGGTGTCCTGGGCGCGGCTCACGCGAGCGCCTCCCCGATCGCGGTGCCGGGCCGCCAGCGCGCGAGCAGCGCGTCCAGCCGGCGCAGGGTCGTGCGGCGGTTGTAGGTCGTGACGAATTTCATCGCGCGAGGCCTCCAGCGTAGTCCGGGCAGGTCGGCGCCCAGGTCCCAGAGGTTGAGGCGCCGGTCGTCGAGCTCGTAGGGATGGACGTAGAAGACGCGTGGCAGCTCGCCCCCGCGGCGGCGGAGCAGCGTCCGCGTGAGCCAGAGCGGATAGGCGCGCAGGTAGAAGCCGCCGCCGACGAGAGTCGTGCGGCCGAGCACGTCGGCGCGGGTCAACGGCACCTCGACGAGCCCGTTGCGGAGCCTGTGCGGCCGCTGCGGCGCGGTCGGGATCCCGTAGGCGAAGTTGCGCACCGGCGCGACGCTCGAGTCGTAGCGGTAGCCCGCCTCGGCGATCTCGTCGAGCGCCCACAGGTTCTCCTCGGTGATCGCGAAGTAGGGCGCGCGGAACCCGACGACCTCGCTGCCGGACGCGTCCTCGAGGATCGCCTTGGCGCGGCGGATGTCCTCCCGGAACCGCTCCGGCGGAACCCAGGTGGCGCGCAGGTGCGCGTGCCCGTGGCTCGCGACCTCGTGCCCCTCGGCGGCGATCCGCTGTAGCTGGGGTCCGAGCCGCGGGACCGCGTCGGAGAGGACGAAGAAGGTCGCGTGCGCCTCGTGCTGCGCGAAGAGGTCGAGCAGCGTCTCGACGTTCCGCTCCAGGTTCGACGGCAGGCCGCCGCTCGCGAACAGCTCTCGCCCGCCTTCGACCTCGTGGTAGTAGTCCTCGACGTCGACCGAGAGGAACGTCCGCGGGCCGACGTCGAGCTCCTCGGCGACCAGATCGGCGTACGGCACCGCGAGATCGTAGTCTCCGCCTGTGCGCGTTCACGTGATCAGCGACATGGAAGGCGTCGCCGGAATCGTCAAGTGGGGCCAGGTCGGCGGCGACTCCGACCTCTACCGCGAGGGGCGCGTCCTCTACACCGAGGAGATCAACGCGGCCGTGCGCGGCGCCAAGGCGGCAGGTGCCACCGAGATCGTCGTCATGGACTGTCACGGCGCCGGCGGCGACTTCACCTTCAACTCGCTCGTCCCCGACCTGCTGGAGCCCGACTGCGAGTACGTCGTCCAGAACGAGTGGACGGAGTACACGGCGTTCCTGGAGCAGGGCTGCGACGCGGCGCTGTTCGTCGGCATGCACGCGATGGCCGGATCGAAGGCGGGCGTCCTCTCGCACACCGTCTCCGGCCAGGCGTGGCAGAACCTCCGCTTCAACGGCGTCCTCGTCGGCGAGACCGGGATCAATGCGGCGCTCTGCGGCCACTTCGGCGTGCCGGTGCTGCTCGTGACGGGCGACCGCGCAGTGTGCGAGGAGGCGACGGCGCTGCTCGGCGACGGGCTCACGACGTGCGAGGTGAAGGTCGGGCTGGGGCGCTTCTCGGCGCGCCAGAAGACCCCGGCGCGGGCGCGCGAGCTGATCGAGGAAGCGGCGGCGCGCGCGCTGAAGGACCTGAAGGCGGTCGCTCCGTACGACCCGGGCAGGCCGTCCGAGATCGAGATCGACTTCACGACTCCCGACCGGCTGGAGGAGTACCGCAATCGCAAGGGCGTCGAGGTGACCGGCCCCCGCTCGATCGTCGTCCGCGGCGACGACTGGTGGAGCGCCTGGTCAGGCTTCTTCTTTTGAGCGCTCCACCACACCCAAGCCCTCGACGAGGGTGAAGAACGCGCGCGCGAAGGGCGACGCCTCCGTCCGCGCGCGTACCTCCTCCCAGTCGACCTGCTCGCGGAGCGCGCGCGTCCACTCGAGCAGCGAGCGGAAGTCCGGCTCCTGCTCGGTCATCGCGAGCAGCTTCGAGACCATCACGTCCTCGAGCGTGGAGACGTGCACGCGCAGCGCCATCACCTCGGCGACCGGGGCGCGCCCGATCAGCTCGTCGGTGATCGGCCCGCTCGCGGGGTTGTAGATCAGGTCGACGAGCGACCCGTTCGGGTGCCAAGTCTTGAAGAGCCAGCCCTCGGGCGGCCGCGCCGTCTCCCAGCCCGCGTCGGCGAATGCCTGCAGCGCCGTCTCCGCGTCCTCCTCGCGGATCAGGAAGTCGACGTCGTGCTCGGTGCGCGGGCCGCCGCGCGCCCACGCGGAGAGCCCGCCGCCGAGGACGAACGGGATCTCCGTCTGCTGGAGGATTCCCGCGGCCTCCTTCATCGCCACGATCAGCTCGTCGAAGGTGGGTTCCGGCATCGGCGTCTCGTTTCCGGTTTGCCCGTTCGCGCAACATCGGGGTATGTGATCCGGATCGCGGCAGCGGGGGACATCCACGCCTCGGAGGCGTCGCGCGGGCGGGTCGAGCGGGCGTTCGCGGCGGTCGAGGCGGACGCGGACGTCGTGCTGCTCGCCGGCGACCTGACGACGAGCGGCGAGCCCGACGAGGCGCGAGTCGTCGCGGACGCGTGCCGCGCGCTCTCGATCCCCGTCTTCGCGGTGCTCGGCAACCACGACCACCACGCGCGGCGCGTCGAGGAGCTGGTGGGGGTGCTCGAGGACGCGGGCGTGCGCGTGCTCGACCGTTCCTCCGCCACCTGCGCGCTGGACAGCCTCGAGTTCGGGGTCGTCGGCGCGAAGGGCTTCGTCGGCGGGTTCCCCGGCTCGGCGCTGCCGGACTTCGGCGAGCCGCTGCTGCGGGAGATCTACGCGGAGACGACGGCGGAGGCGGAGGCGATCGGGCAGGGCCTGCGGACGATCGTCCACTGCGACGTCCGCGTCGTCCTCCTCCACTACGCGCCGGTCGAGTCGACGCTGGAGGGCGAGCCTGCGGGGATCCACACCTACCTCGGCTGTGAACGGCTGGCGACGCCGATCGCCGAGTACGGGGCCGACCTCGTGCTGCACGGGCACGCGCACGCCGGCTCGTTCGACGGCGCGATCGGCGAGATCCCGGTCTACAACGTGGCCGTCCATGTGACCGGCCGCGACTTCTGGATCTTCGAGGTCGAGGGCCGGAAGGGACGCCACGAGGTGGAGCCGGTGGAGCGGCCGGCGTAGCTACCGTCTCGGGGTGGCCGCGGCCGTCACCCGGATCTCGATCGCTCCCGTCAAGGCACTCGGCCTCGTCCATCCCGAGTCGGTCGAACTGACGCACGAAGGGGTGCACGGGGACCGGCGCTTCTGGCTCGTGGACGCCGACCGGCGCCTGCTCAACGGCAAGGACCATCCGAAGCTGATGCAGGTGAAGCCGGAATGGGACGAGACGACGCGCCGCCTCTCGCTCGCGTTCCCGGACGGCTCGGTCGTCGCCGGCGAGGTCGAGCCGGGCGAGCCGTTCGCCGCCGAGCTCTACCGGAAGGCGCATCCCTCGCGGCTCGTGCCGGGGCCGTGGCAGGACGCGCTCTCCGAGTTCGCCGGCGAGCCGGTGACGCTCCTCTGGTCGGAGCGCGGCGCGCAGGACCGCGGCAGCGATCGCGGCGGCTGGGCGTCGCTCGTCTCCCGCGGCTCGCTCGAGCGCATGCGCGAACGGGCGGGCGCCGCCGAGCCGGTCGACGGCCGCCGCTTCCGGATGCTGTTCGAGATCGACGGCGTCGGCGCGCACGAGGAGGACACGTGGCTCGGCCTGAGGGTTCGCGTCGGCGAGGCGGCGATCGTCCCGCTTGGCGACGTCGGCCGCTGCGTCGTCACGACGTGCGACCCGGACAGCGGCGTCTCCGACTTCGACACGCTGAAGATCCTCGCCGGCTACCGGCGTGAGGGCGTCGCGGAGCCGCTGCCCTTCGGCGTCTACTGCGACGTCGCGGAGCCGGGCCGCGTTCAGGTCGGGGACGCCGTCGCGATATAGCACGGGTGCTATCGTGGAAACGATGGCAGCGCGAGCGTCTCAGGAGCCCAAACGGCCGCTCGAGCGGCTCCACGAGCGCATCGTCACCGGCGACCGCGGCTGGTTCTTCGCGAAGATCGCGGACCGCGTCGCCTCGCGGCGCATGGCGATGGGGCTCTCCCAGCGTGAGCTGGCCGAGCGGTGCGGCACGACACAGTCGGCGATCGCCCGCCTCGAGCGCGGCGGCCGCCCCCCGCGGATCGACACGCTGCTCCGCATCGCCGAGGCGCTCGACTGCGAGCTCGTCGTCGAGCTCGAACCGCACCACCAGTAGCCACCAGTAGCCGAACCGCCGCCACTGCTCCGGCCACGACTCGTACGGCCACGTCCCGGGACCTGGTCCCGGGCCATGCCCGAAGCGGCCACTAGAGCGGCACGGCGTCGCGTCCTACCGTCGGGGGATGGGACGGCGAACGAGAGTGCCATTCGCACGCGCGTTCGTGCACGCGTACACCCGTGGGAACAACCGCGCTCGGATCTTCTTCGACGAGTTCGACTACGTCGAGTGGCTGCGCATGGTCGCGAGAGCGGGCGAGATCGCCGAGTGGCGGTGCCACGCCTACTGCCTCATGCCGAACCATTACCACCTGCTCGTGGAAACCTCGCAGGAGGGGCTCTCGCGAGCGATGAGGCACCTCAACGGCTCCTTCGCGCAGCGCATCAACAGGCGCTATTCCGGAACGGGACACGTGTTCGAGGGGCCGTACCGAATCGAGCTCATCCAGAGCCAGGCGCACCTTCTGGAGGTCTGCCGCTACATCCCTCGCAACCCCTTACGCGCCTCGCTCGTCGGGCGAGCTGACGAGTGGCGTTGGAGCAGCTACCGCCCGACTGCCGGCCTCGAGCACAGCGCACCCTTCCTGACCACGAGTTTCGTGCGATCCCTCTTCGGCAGAGGCGAGGCGGCCCTCCGCGCGTACCGCGAGTTCGTTCATGCCGGGCTGGTGTCCTGAGCAGCCATGTCCCGGGACCTGGTCCCAGGACGTGGCGGTTCCGGGCAGTAGGCTCGCTGCGATGAGTGGGCGCGTCGTCGCGGTCGTCGGGGACTCGATCTCCGCCGGGTCGCCGCTCTGGGACCCCGATCCCGCCGTCCGCGGACGGCTCGCGGACACCGACGAGCGGAGCCAGTGGCAGTACTGGGCGGAGCGCGCGCACGCCGGCCTCGAGTTCCGCACCAGCGCCGTCTACGGCGAGCGCACCGACCAGATCGCGGCGCGCCTCGGCGGCGTCCTCGACGGCGCGGACGCTCTCGTCGTCCAGGGCGGGATCAACGACGTCGTCCAGGGTCGCCCGATCGAGGACGCGGCGCGCGACCTCGCCGGAATGCTCGAGCGCGGCCGCCGCGCCGGGTTGCCGCTCGCGGTGCCGGACGTCCTCCCGTGGAACAACGGCGACGCGCGGGCGGCCGCCGACATCCGCCGCCTCAACGCCTCGATCCGCGAGGTGGCGAGCGCCGCGGGAGCGACGCTGCTCCCGTTCTTCGACACGCTGGCCGATCCGGACGACCCTACGCGGATGGGCCCCGGGCTCAGCGACGACGGCGACCACCCGTCCGTCGAAGGCCACCGCCGCCTCGGCGAACGCGCGTTCCGGCTCTTCTTCTAGAGCTCGATCTCCAGCCCGTCGCGCGCCAGCTCGGCGCCGTCCGGGACGGGGAGCTCCTCCGGCCGGTGCACCAGCAGCAGACGCTGCGCCCCCGACTCCCGGAACGCGGCGAGCGCCTCGTCGGCGGTTAGGTGGCCGCGCGTTCCGGGCTCCGGCTCGGCCAGCGTCGCCTCGCAGAGGAAGACGTCGGCGTCGCGCGCCAGCTCGGCGAGCGCCGGCGACGGGCCGGAGTCGGCGCTATACGCCAGCACGGCATCGGCGCCCTCGACCCGCAGCCCGAAGCTGTGCACGTCGTAGTGCTCCGTCGAGAACGGCCGCACCGTGAAGCCGGCCGCAACGAACGGGTCGCCGCCGTACTCGTGGATCGAGAACGTCGAGACGACCGCGTCACCGCCGATCGCCTCGAGCCGCCGGAGCGCCTCCTCGGCGCCCGCCGGCAGCCACAGCTCCGGGAGCGGCACCCCTCCGCCCGCGCCGTACGTCACTCCGTACGCCCACGGGACGAGGTCGCCCATGTGGTCGAGGTGGAGATGCGTGACGACGATCGCGTCGACGCGCGGCCACGACTCCCGCTCGCGCAGCCGCGAGAGCACGCCGGGCCCGCAGTCGAGCAGCAGCCTGCGACCGTCCTCCTCGACGAGATAGCCGGATTGGCAGCCGCCCGGGTTCGGCCAGGCGGGGGAGCAGCCGACGACGTGGACGCGCACCCCTGCATCCTCGCGCGTCGGCCCGGGTGCGCGTCGCAGCAGCGGTCCTGTATAACTGCCGCATGTCCAGGGCTTCCGCGGAGACGCTCAAGAACGTGCCGCTCTTCTCCGGTCTCGACGATCGCGAGCTCGGCCAGATCGCCGACACGCTGAAGGAACGCCGCTTCGCCGCCGGCAGCAAGGTCACGCAGGAGGGCGAGGCCGGCGCGGGCTTCTTCGTCGTCGAGGAAGGCGAGGGTGACGTCACCGTCGACGGCGAGCCGCGCGGCACGATCGGCCCCGGCGACTACTTCGGGGAGATCGCGCTCCTCACCGGCTCCAACCGCACCGCGTCGATCGTCGCCCGCACCGACATGCTCTGCTACGGCATGACGCCGTGGGACTTCCGGCCGCTCGTCGAGAGCAACTCCGCGATCGCGTGGAAGCTGCTCACGGCGATGGCCGAGAAGACCCGCTAGCGACACCAGCGTTTGCTGTTCGCTAGTGTCGTCGCGTGGAAGCGGTCGACGCGATCGTCTACGACACCGGCCGGGATCCGGCGCCCGGGCGGCTCCGGCTCGTCGAGGGCTTCTGCAACACGGTCGACCCCGAGCACGGACGCGAGATGCTGCACTCGCCGGACGCGCTGCGGCGAGTCCTGGTCGGGCTCGGCCTCGTCGAGGACGGGTCGCCCGTCTCGGACGCCGATCTCGCCGACGCGCTCGAGCTGCGCGCCGCTCTCCGTGCGCTCGCGCTCGCGAACAACGGCGTGCCCGCGCCCCGCGAGGCCGAGGAGGCGGTCGAGCGAGCCGCGGCGGCGGGCAGGCTCGGCGTTCGCTTCGAGGCGGGCCGCGCGGAGCTGACGGGCACCGCGCCGGCGGTCGCAGGCGCGCTCGCCACCCTCGCCGGCATCTTCGCGGCCGCGGCCGCGGACGGAAGCTGGGCCAGGCTCAAGTCGTGCCGGAGCGAGCTCTGCGGCTGGCTCTTCTACGACCGGTCGCGGAACCGCTCGGCCCGCTGGTGCGACATGGCCGTCTGCGGGAACCGCACGAAGACGCGCGCCTACCGGGCGCGACGCGCCTAGCCCGAGTCGCCGGAGTCCGCGACCCGCGGTACGCGGATCTCGAGTACGCCGTGCTCGATCCGCGCCGACAGCTGCGCCAGGGTCGCGGCCTCGGCGACCTGCATCTCGACCACGAGCTCGTCCGGGCTCTCGCGCACCCGCAGCGAGGAGAGCTCTGGCTGGAGGACGTCCATCGGCCAGCCCAGCATCGCGCAAGCCCGCTCGCCCTCCATCAGTGTCTACGCGGAGAGGCGCGCTAGCGCATCCGGCGGGCGCCGTCGTACAGGCCCGAGTACCAGCCGGCAAGGGTCTGGATCCGGACGACCGTGCCGGTGTGCGGTGCGTGGATGAAGCGCCCGTTGCCGACGTAGATCCCCACGTGGCCGCCGCCGTCGAAGAAGAGGATGTCGCCGGGGAGGAGGTTGTTCCGCGCGACGCGCTTGCCACGCACCATGTCGCCCCAGCTCGAGTGCGGCAGCGAGATGCCGAAGTGCTGGTAGACGTAGCGGACGAAGCCGGAGCAGTCGAAGCCCGAGCGAGGCGAGCTGCCGCCGTAGACGTAGCGGACGCCGAGGAAGTGCTTCGCGTAGCGGACGACCTTGTGCCGGAAGAGGACGCGCTCGCGCATCGCACGCACGGTCGCGGCGCTGAGGTGGCGGGTGACCCTGACGTGCTTGCGCTTCCGGCGGCCGAAGAGCCTGCGCTTCGGTTGCGCCGCCCCGCCGTTCTCGCTCGTGAGCCCGATCGCGTGGCCCAGGGCGCCCGACTCTCCGGCCCGACCCATGCCGGGACGGATCAGGGCGCTCAGGAGAGCGAACATGAGAACGAGCAGGGCTAGAAGGAGGCGCAGTCGCCGCATAGAAAGAAGGAATCTCCGAACAGGGGGCGCGGCTGCATGGAGAGAGCAGCCACTTCTTGTCGGTGGGGCGCCCATCACACCAGCGCCTCCCGCGAGCGCCTATCCCCCTTTTGGGTGATATGGCACGCGATTTACACACAATTCCTGCCTGAAAGCGAGAAAACCTCGCAGTTCGTGACAGGCGTTACGGGCGGAATCTGAGCGATTCGACCACGCGACTGTCGGCCAGCTCGGGCACGACGCAGCCGCCGATCGCCCACAGCCGCCCGTCGGCGGCGAAGAGCCCGAGCGCGTGCCGCGGCACGTCCAGCGGCGGCCCGAGCGACCAGCTTCCCCCTGCAAAGCGCGTGAACGTGTTCTCCGACACGGCGAAGACGCTCCCGGCGGCGGCGGTCGCGCCGACCATGGCGAGCGGTCTCGGAAGCCTCTTGCCGGCGCGCCAGCGGGTGCCGTGAGGGTCGAGGATCCACACCGACCGCACGGCGTCGCCGGCCGTGTCGAAGCCTCCGACCGACCAGAGCGCGCCGTCGTACGCGACGAGTCCCTCGGTGTGGAGCGCCTGCGGCAGCGACGGTCCGCGAGACCAGCGGCGTGTGCGCGGGTCGTAGACGAAGACGGAGCGGGTCGGAGCCACGCCCGCGATCCCGCCCACGATCCAGAGCTTGCCGTCGAGCGCGGCGGCTGCCGCGTTGTAGCGCGGCGCCGGGAGCGGCGGCGCCGTCGACCAGCGGCGCGCACGCGGCTCGTAGACGCGCACCGTCCGCGTCACTCCCCGCGGCGTCTGGCCGCCGAGCACCCACAGCTTCCCGCCGAGGACCGTGCTCGCGGCCGCGCGCGCGTCTCCCGGCATCGAGGGCAGGCGCGCCCAGCGGTCGCGCGCGGGGTCGAAGGCGTCGAGATTCGTCACGTACTTGCCGCTCGCGCCGACCATCCCGCCCGCGACGTAGATCCGGCCGCGGATCTCGCCGGACGCGAAGTAGGACCGGCGCTCGGGCATCGACGCGGCCGAGTGCCACGTCGCTCCGGCGACCGCGAGCGCGGCGAGCACTTAGAAGCCTTCGGCGATCGCGTGCCCGAGCTTCCGCCGCTCGCGCTTGCGCTCCCGCATCCGGCGCGGGTCGGGCACGGGCACCGCGGCCAGCAGCGCGCGGGTGTAGTCCTCCCGCGGGTTGGCGTACACGTCGGCGGCGGCGCCCGTCTCGACGAGCCGGCCGCGGTTCATCACGGCGATCTCGTCGCTCATCGTCCGCACGACGGCGAGGTCGTGCGCGACGAAGAGGTACGAGAGACCGAGGTCGCGCTGCAGGTCCTTGAGCAGGTTGAGGATCTGCGCCTGGATCGAGACGTCGAGCGCGGACACCGGCTCGTCGCAGACGATCAGCCGCGGGTTGAGCGCGAGCGCCCGCGCGATGCCGATGCGCTGCCGCTGGCCGCCGGAGAACTCGTGCGGGTAGCGGTTCGTGAAGTCCGGGTTGAAGCCGACGGTCTCGAGCAGGTCGCGGACGCGCGCCTCGCGGGCGCGGCGCGTGCCGATGCCGTGCACGGCGAGCGGCTCCTCGACGATGTTCCCGACCGTCATGCGCGGGTTCAGCGACGAGTACGGATCCTGGAAGACGATCTGCATCTCGCGGCGCATCTCGCGCAGCTCGGCGCGGCCGAGCTTCGTCAGCTCCTTCCCCATGAAGCGCACCGAGCCGCTGGTGGGGCGCAGCAGCTGGAGGACGCAGTAGCCCGTCGTGGACTTGCCCGACCCGGACTCGCCGACGAGGCCGAGCGTCGTCCCCTCGTCGATCGCGAACGAGACGCCGTCCACCGCCTTGACGTGGTCGACCGTCCGCTCGACCAGGAACCCCTTGCGGACCGGGAACCACTTCGCGAGGTCGCGGACCTGGAGCAGCGGCTCGTTCACGCTCACGTCGAGATCAGAGCCCCTTCGCGTTCGGAGGCCGGGTGCGCCGAGCGGACGAGATGGCCGGGACGGAGCTCGCGCAGCTGTGGCTCCTCGACCGTGCAGCTGTCGTCGCTGCCGGAGTACGGGCAGCGCGGTGCGAACCGGCACGCCGGCGGCGGGTCGATCAGGTCCGGCGGCCGGCCCGGGATCGCGGTCAGCCTGCCCTCGCGGACGTCGGCGCCCTCGAGCTGGGGCAGCGCCCCGAGCAGCGCCTCCGTGTACGGGTGCTCGGGCCGGTAGAAGAGTTCCTCCGCAGGCGCGTGCTCGACGATCTGGCCCGCGTACATGACGGCGATGTCGTCCGCCGTCTCGGCGACCACGCCCATGTCGTGCGTGATGATGATCATCGCCATCTCGTGCTCCTCCCGGAGCTCGTCCAGCAGGTCGAGGATCCCGGCCTGGACGGTCACGTCGAGCGCCGTCGTCGGCTCGTCGGCGATCAGCAGCCGCGGGTTGCAGGAGAGCGCGATCGCGATCATCACGCGCTGGCGCATCCCGCCCGAATAGCGGTGCGGGTAGTCGTCGAGGCGCTGGCGCGCGTTCGGGATGTGCACCTCCTCGAGCAGCTCCGCGGCGCGCTTGCGGGCGTCGCTCTTGGAGACCCCGAGGTGACGGGTCATCGTCTCCGTCAGCTGCGTCCCGATCGTCAGCGTCGGGTTCAGCGACGTCATCGGGTCCTGGAAGATCATCGCGATCTGGCGGCCGCGCACGTCCTCCAGCTCCCGCTGCGACAGCTCGGTCAGCTCGCGGCCGTCGAAGCTGATCGTGCCGCTGACGAGGCGCGCCGGCGGCGTCGGCAGGAGACCCATGATCGAGAGCGCCGTCACCGACTTGCCGCAGCCGGACTCGCCGACGATCCCGAGCGTCTTGCCCTTCTCCACCGAGAAGCTGACGCCGTCGACGGCGTGCACCTCGCCGCGGCGGGTGCCGAAGTACGTGCGGAGATCCGAGACCTCGAGCAGGGCCATCAGTCGCTCGACCTCGGGTCGAGGGCGTCGCGGAGGCCGTCGGCGACGAAGAACGCGCTCAGGATCAGCCAGGCGATCGCGACGCTCGGGATGACGATGATGTACGGGTGGGACAGGTATTGCGTGTACCCGTCCTCCGCGAGCGACCCCCAGGAGGCGGCGGGCGGGTTGATCCCGAGCCCGAGGAACGAGAGGAACGCCTCGCCGAGCACGACGCCGGGCAGCTCCAGGAAGACGAAGACGATCACGAGCCCGAGCGTGTTCGGGAGCAGGTGGCGGAAGAGGATCCGGTGCCAGCGCGCTCCGATCGCCCGCGCCGCGCGGACGTAGTCGTTCTCCTTCAGCGAGATGATCTGGCCGCGCATGACGCGCGCCGTCGTGAACCAGCTGGCGACCGTCAGCGCGACCACCATCGTCCAGAAGTTGACGACCCCGAAGATCGCGAGGGTGATGATCGCGAACGGGAGGTACGGCAGCCCGTAGAGCGCGTCGAGGAAGCGCATCATCGCGTTGTCGAGCCAGCCGCCGATGAAGCCCGAGATCGAGCCGTACAGGATGCCGATCAGCATGATCGCGAACGTGGCGACGAAGCCGATTCCGATCGAGATCCGGCCGCCGAGCGCGGTGCGCAGGAAGAGGTCGCGGCCGAACTCGTCCGTCCCGAACGGGTGCGACAGGCTGGGCGAGAGGTAGGCGTGGTTGAAGTCGACCGCGTTCGCGTCGTACGGCGAGACGAAC
>DASZYW010000365.1:0-2588 GCA_035545195.1 Gaiellaceae bacterium | reverse complement strand
AGCGACGCAGGCCCCCAGGCCTGCCGCCTCCTTTGCCGCGCTCCACCGCCACCCCGAAACCCCTCGCTCCAGTTGCACCCGCCGAGGGGCAGGGTTACACATAAAACAGGGAATGCCTAGAGGGAACATGTCCCTTTCTGGTGCGGCGAAAGGGGCGGCGGAACCCCGTCGGAGTCCCGCCGCCCGCGCGCTCTTCTAGTACGGAGGGCCGGCAGGACCCTCGTCGACGTACGTCCGGCGGCGGCCCGAAGTCCAGTAGCCAGGGCCTGCCCAGCTCGACCAGAAGACGAGCGAGAGCAGGATGCCGACGATCCCGACGACGAGGAGGATCCAGCCGATGGCGTGGATGTTCACGCCGGAGACGGTGTCCGTGACGGCGAACGCCAGCACGGCCCCGGCAGCGGCGAGCAAGAGCCCGATTCCAAGACCCATCGCTTCTCCTTCCTACGTGGTGTCAGGAGCTACAACGGTCGCGACGCTTCCCGAGGTTCGCCCTCCCCCGAATCGACTACGCTCAGCACCGGATGCGCAGGGGCTCCATCCTCTCGCTCTTCGCTCTCGGCGTGGTCGCAGGCGGAATCGCCGCGGCCGTTGCGCTGCTGTTCCCGTGGCTGCCCTCGCCGGCGTCGCGGGAGGCGGGCCGGATCGACTTCGTCTTCTGGTTCGTGATCGCGATCTGCATCCTGATCTTCGCCGTCGTCGCCGCCGCGATGGCCTACGCGGTGATCAACTTCCGCGCCGCTCCGGACGACCTCTCCGACGGTCCCCCGATCCACGGCCACACCGGGCTCGAGATCGCGTGGACGATCGTGCCGACGATCCTCGTCACCGCGATCGGCATCGTCAGCGCCGTCGTCCTCTCGCAGAACGACGCCCAGGGGAGCGACCCGCTGCGCGTGCACGTGACCGCGCAGCAGTTCGCATGGACCTTCAGCTACCCCGGCACCGGCGTCACCTCGCCGATCCTGCGCCTGCCCAAGGACCGCTCGGTCGAGCTGAGCCTCGACGCGAAGGACGTGATCCACTCCTTCTGGGTGCCGGAGTTCTCGCAGAAGCAGGACACGGTCCCGGGCCTGACCACCCACCTCCACGTCACGCCCGACAAGCTAGGCACCTTCCCCGTGATCTGCACCGAGCTCTGCGGCCTCGGCCACGCGCTGATGCGGAGCGAGGCGATCGTGATGACGCCCGCCGCGTTCGACAAGTGGCTGAAGGCCCAGGCGAAGGCGGCCTCGGGCAGTGCGAGCGGCGGCTCGAGCGGCGCCGCGAAGCCGGACGGCGCGGCGCTGTTCAAGCAGAACGGCTGCACCGCCTGCCACACGCTCGCCGCCGCGAGCGCGACCGGCAAGGTCGGCCCGGACCTCGACCAGCTCCCCGCCGAGGCGCAGCGCGCCGGCGAGCCGGTCGCGGCCTTCGTCCGGGAGTCGATCGTCGACCCGAACAAGTACGTCGAGTCGGGCTTCCCCAAGAACACGATGCCGTCGACGTTCGGCTCCACCCTCTCGAAGGCGCAGCTCGACGCGCTCGTCCAGTACCTCGTCAGTTCGAGCAAGAAGGGATGACGTGACCGCAGCGACGATGACCGAGCACGACCACCACGTTCAGGCGCCGAGCGGCGGCGGAGGACGCTGGCGGCTGCTGTACGGCGCCGGCTTCATCCGCGCGCTCTGGATGGCCGCGCTGCTGGGCGCGTTCGGCGTCGGCATCGTGGCCGCGTTCCGCTGGTGGGGCGGCTGGCATCCGATCCTCAAGTCGGACGTCACGGTGCTCGTCGGGCTGCTCGTCGCGGCGCCGGTCGGCTTCCTCGGCGGGATCGGCGCGTTCGACTACTGGGTCTACTACGCCCTCGGCCGCCCGACCCGGCCGGAGGACCACTCGGGCCACGGCGCCTACAGCTGGAAGGACTACTTCCGCGTCAACACCGACCACAAGGTGATCGGCGTCCAGTACGTCGCGCACTCGTTCCTCTACTTCATGATCGGCGGCCTGTTCGCGATGCTGATGCGCGCGCAGCTGGCGCAGCCGGGCGGCAAGTTCGTGGACGCGAACACCTTCAACGGCCTGTTCTCCGTGCACGCCACGTTGATGATCTTCCTGTTCATCATCCCGGTGTTCGCGGGCCTCGCGAACTTCGTGCTCCCGCTCATGATCGGCGCGCCCGACATGGCCTTCCCGCGCCTGAACGCACTCTCCTTCTGGCTGCTGCCGATCGCGGGCCCGATGCTGCTCGGATCGTTCTTCGCCCCGGGCGGCTCGTTCGCGTCCGGCTGGACGGCCTACGCACCGCTTTCGACGTCCGCGCCCATCGGCCAGGTCTTCTTCACGCTCGGGGTGCAGTTCGCGGGCGCGTCGTCGATCGCCACCGCCCTCAACTTCCTCGTGACCATCATCACGATGCGAGCTCCCGGGATGAGCTTCTTCCGCATGCCGCTGCTCGTGTGGGCGAACTTCTCGACGTCGCTTCTGGTCGTGATCGCGACGCCGTTCATCGCCGCCTCGCAGTTCCTCGTCCTGCTCGACTACTCGCTGCACTTCCACTTCTTCGACGCCGGGCAGGGCGGGAACGTCCTGAGCTACCAGCACATCTT
>DASZYW010000364.1:0-18742 GCA_035545195.1 Gaiellaceae bacterium | reverse complement strand
GTACTACGTCACGTGCCGGCACCTCGTCGCGGCGATCTCGCGGCTCGAGGCGGCCGGAGGCGTCGAGCGCTGGAGCGAGGCCGTGCGCGACGATCAGGCGCTCGCCGCCAGCCGCGCCGCCGCCGACGAGGAGCAGCGCGTCCTCCGGCGCGAGCTAGCGGCGGGCCGGACCGGCGCCGACGGCGGCGCGTCGCTCGAGCTCGGCGTCGCCGGCGCCTCGCGCGACGGCAGCCTCAAGTGCCTGCACGCGCACGTCGCGTTCGCGCTCGGCCGGCCCGGCTACGAGCTCGGGGAGCAAATCCTCGCGGAGCTGGAGCCGCTCTGGCCGGAGCGGTGTTGCTCCGCCTCTACTCTGGCCGGGTGAGCGGGGTCGAGATCGTGAGGCACGAGTGGGAGGAGGGACACCGCCGGCTCGAGGCCGAGCGGGCCGACCCGCGCCGCTACCGGATCCTGCTCGGCCAGCTCGAGGTCGTCCTCGACGAGCTGCGCAAGCGCGTCGGCCAGCACTTCACGCTCGCCCAGCTCGGCGACGTCTACCGCGACGCGGAGCGCTGGGCGCGGCCGCTCGTCGAGGAGCGCGCCCCGTCGCCGGGCTGGCCGCGCGACCTCTCGCTCGTGCTCGCCGCGGCCTTCCACTCCTACCAGCGCGGCGCGATGGACTACGCCTCGTGAAGCGCGACGGCCTCCGGCTCCTGCTCGTGATCGCGGTCGGCGCGGCGATCTTCGCGGTCGGCGTCTCGCTCGGCGAGGCGCTCCACGACAACCCGAAGCCCGGCCTGACGACCACCAGCGTCAGCACGGTCACGCCGTAAACGTCGGACCGACTGAGCTTCGGTGGTGTAAAAAGCGTCAGCTTTGGCCAAGTTCCCCCCAATGGCCTACCGCGACACCAGCGGCTCCCGCGATCCCGAATGGCTGACGCTCGGCCAGGCCGCGCGCTTCCTCGGGGTCGCCCAGAGCACGATCCGCAAGTGGTCCGACCAGGGCCGCGTGCCCGCCTTCTACACGCCCGGCGGTCATCGCCGCTACCGGCGCAGCGACCTGGAGACGTTCCTCGCCCGCTCGGGCCCGGGACGCACCCAGTCCGGCCCGCTCGTCCTGCTCGTCGACGACGACGCCCGCGTCCGCGAGCTCGTCCGGATCACGCTCGAGAACGAGGGCTACGCCGTCCGCGAGGCCGACAGCGCCGAGGAGGGGATGGCCGCGATCGAGGAGCGCAAGCCCGACCTCGTCCTGCTCGACGTGATGATGCCGCACGTCGACGGCTGGGAGATGCTCCGTCGCGTCCAGGAGCGCTACGGCGCCGGCGCGATCCCCGTCGTCATGTTCAGCGGCAAGGCCGACGACGCGGCGCAGCGCGAGGCCGAGTCGCGCGGCGCCACCGGCTTCGTCGGCAAGCCGTTCGACGTCGACGCCCTCGTCGCCCAGGCGAAGGCCGCCGCGCCGGTCTAGAGCTCGTCCGCGGTGCGGAGGAGGCCCGCGGCGATCAGCGCGATCGCGGCGATCAGCGAGATGTAGAGGCCGACGCCGCGCGTCGTCGCGGCGAAGTAGGTGTCCGGGACGGAGAGGATCCGGATCAGGACGAACGTCGTCGCGAGCGCGCCGAAGGCGATCAGGACGAGCCGCTCGGGGACCGTCGCGGGCAACTCGATGCCGGCCTCGCGCAGCGCCTCCAGGATCAGCGTCGCCAGCCCGACGAAGAAGACGAGCTTGCCGAGCGAGCCCGTGTGCCAGCCGGTGACCGAGAGCGCGACGCCGTCCGGCTGCGTGCCGGCGTACCAGTCCGTGAAGGCCGACACCGCGAGCAGGAGCCCGGCGATCCACGCGATCCGCTCGCCCCAGTCCGCCGGGCCGTGCGAGTGCGAGGCGTGGCGCGGCGGCGGGCGGAGGGCCGGGTCGGAGCGGTGGCGGGGCGTCGGCTCGGGCGTTTGCACAGGCGCAGTATGGAGAAACAGAGACGAGAGGAACGGGGGAGCATGGCGATCGACGAGGCGAAGCGGGTCGAGGAAGGGCTGATCGAGCATGGTTTCGAGCACGGCTTCGTGGACTTCCGCGCGGCCGGCTCCGTCGTCGCCGGCGAGTTCCGCTGCGCCGGGTGCGGCTACGGCGCGGTCGTCCATCGCGAGCTGCCGCCCTGCCCGATGTGCGGCGGGAACGTCTGGGAGCGTTCCGACTGGGGATTTCGCAGCGCTGCCCGGCTGCAGTAGTCACACTTCCCGCAGTTGAGCACCCTCGCCGACCTCGAGCTCGCCCAGGGCTCGTCGCGGCGCGTGGCGCCCGAGGCTCTCGCGGGCCTGGGCCGCGCCGTCGCCGCGGCCGCTCGGGCCGCCGCCGCCCCCGAAGCGCTGCGGGAGCTGGCCGAGGCTGCGCGCGTGCTCGCCGGCGCGGACGTCTCCGTGATCCGCGTGCTGGAGCCGTCGCGCAGCCGGCTCGAGGTCGTCGCCGTCGCGGGCCGTCCGACGCTGGCCGCCGAGCTCGCGGGCTCCTCGTTCCCGCTCGGCGAGCTGGGCGACGTGCCGCTGGACGACCTCGCCGCGGCGCCGGCCGCCGTGCGCCTCGTCGCGGAACGCATCGGCGCGAGCGCGTTCCTCCTGCTCCCGGTGCGCCACGGCGACGAGGCCGCGTCGCTCGGGCTGTTCCGCGCCGGCCCGCCGTTCTCGCCGGAGGAGCGGCTCGCCGCCGAGCTCGGGGCGGCGCAGATCGCGCTCGTCCTGCGCGTCTTCTCGGGAGCGGGCGCCGCGGAGCTCTCGCTCGCGCGACCGGCGCTCGAGCTCGCGGGCGAGGCGCTGGCCGCGACGCTCGACGACGACACGGCGGCCGAGGAGATCGTCCGCGTCGCCGCCGGGCTCGCCGGCGCGCGCGCGGCGATCCTCTGGGAGTGCGTCGCGGGCGGGACGCTGCGCGTCGCGTCGTCCTGCGGCCTCGAGCCCGACGCCGAGCTCGGGCCGGCGCTCGAGCTCGCCGAGCGCACGCTCGCGGAGCCCGGCCCGGTGCGCGCGCTGCCGGCCGAGCTCCTGCCGGAGGGCTGCGGCTCGTCGACGACGCTGCCGCTCGGGCGGCCGCCGCTCGGAGTGCTGCAGCTGCTCAACCCGCCCGGCGCCGAGCCGACCGCGGACCAGCTCGCGGCGCTCGCCACCTTCGGTGTTCGGGCCGCTCACGCCCTCCGCGCGAGCGAGCGCTCGCGCGTGCTCGCGCTCGAGCTGCAGCGCGCCCGCGCCTTGCTCGCGGTGCTCGGCCAGGCGACCGCCGAGCTCTCCGTCTCGCACACGCTCGAGACCGTCGTCGAGCGCATCGCCGAGCTGCTCGCGGCCGAGCGGGTCTCCGTCTACCTGCGCGGCGCCGACGGCGCGCTCGTCGCCGCCGCCGCCCGCGGCCTCGAGGGCGTCGAGCACGAGCCGGTCGGCGAGCGCCTGCTCGACCTCGCGCTCGGGCCCGCGCGCGGCCTCGCCGTCGTGGAGGCGCACGACCCGCGCGTCGGCGGCGCGCTCGGCGTCCCGCTGCTGGTGCGCGACGACGTCGTCGGGCTGCTCGCCGTCTATCCCGAGACGGCCCGCAGCGCGAGCGAGCACGAGACCGCGCTGCTCTCCGCGCTCGCGGGCCAGCTCGCGGTCGCCGTCCAGAACGCGCAGCTCCACGAGCAGGCGACCCGGCTCGGGCGGGAGCGCGAGGCGGCGCTCGACGCCGAACGCGCGGCGGCGCGCCAGCTGCGCGCGCTCTACGAGGTCTCCCGCTCCTTCGCGCAGAGCCTCTCGCTCGAGGAGACCCTGAAGGCGCTCGCGCGGACGGTCGTCGAGGTGCTCGACGTGGACGCCGCGCTCGTGCGCATGCCCGACGAGCGGCGCGAGCAGCTGATCCCGCACGCGCTGCACGTGAGCGACCCGACCCTCGAGGACGCGATGCACGCGATCCTCTTCCGGCCGCAGCCGTTCGGGAGCCGCGCAGTGCAGCGCCTCTTCCGCGACGGGCGCCCGATCCGGATCCGCAGGCCCGACGCCGCGGGCGGGACGGCGCAGCTGCTCGCGCCGTTCCTGGAGAAGGGCTGGACGGCGGCGACCGTCCCCGTGGCGCTGCCGCACGAGGTGATGGCGGCGCTCAGCATCTTCAGCTTCCGGCCGGGGACGCCGATCGGCGACGAGACGATCGAGGCGGCGACCGCCCTGGCCGGGCAGGCCGCGCTCGCGATCGACAACGCGCGGCTCTACCAGCAGCAGAAGCACTTCGCGGACACGATGCAGCGCTCCCTGCTGCCGCGCACCAGGCCGGACGTCTCCGGGCTCGAGGTCGGCGAGGTGTACGAGTCCTCGGCGCGCGTCGACGTCGGCGGCGACGTCTACGACTTCCTCGTCCTCCCGGACGGCCGCCTCGCCGTCGTGCTCGGCGACGTGACCGGGCACGGGGTCGAGTCCACCGCCGACATGGCGATGGCGAAGTTCGTCTTCCGCTCCCTTGCGCGCGAGCACCCGGAGCCCGCGGACTTCCTCGCCTCCGCGAACGAGGTCGTCTGCGGGGAGATCGCACCCGGCAAGTTCATCACGATGGCGTACGTCGCCATCGACGCGGAGCGCGGCCGGCTCGCCTATGCGAGCGCGGGACATCCGGCCGCGCGGATCGTCCTGCCCGGCGGAGAGGTGCGCGCCCTCGACGGGCACGGGCTCGTGCTCGGGATCGACGGCGGCCAGAGCTACGAGACGCAGACCTGCGAGCTGCCGCCCGGGGCGATGCTCGTGCTCTACACGGACGGGCTCGTCGAGGCGAGGCGGCGCGAGGAGCTGTTCGGGTTCGAGCGCGTCGACGAGCTGCTGGCCCAGCAGTGGCAGCTGAGCCCGCTCGCGCTCGCGTACACGCTGGCCGGCGCGGCGCGCGACTTCGCCGGCGGCGAGCTGGCGGACGATCTTGCGGTCGTCGTGATCCGCCGCACTATCATCGAGACGGGTCAGCCATGAAACGCCTCGGCTCCGTCCTCTGCCTCACGCTGGTCTGCGTCCTCGGCGCAGGCGCCGCGACCGTGCGCGCCGACGACGCGACGATCGCGTCCGGGGTCTCGATCGGGCCGGTCCAGGTCGGCGGCCTGACGCTCGAGCAGGCGACCGAGGCCGTTCTCCAGAGCTATCTCGCCCCGCTGACGCTGAAGGTCGGGAGCGAGAAGGTCACCGTCTCCCCGACCCGCTTCCACACCGTCGCGCCCGTCGCCGCCGCCGTGGCGCAGGCGCTCGCCGCCGCGCCGGGCGCCGCGATCCCGCTCAAGGCGTCCGTGGACATGAGCCGCGTCGCCGCCTACGTGCAGGCGCTCGCGAAGCGATTCGACACGAAGCCCGTCGTGGGACGCCTCCTCGTCGTCCGCTGGCGCCCCGCGTTCGCGAAGTCGAAGCCGGGACAGGCGATCCAGCTGCTCGCGACCCGGATCCTGATCCGGAACGCGATCCGCGACGCCGTCCGCGCGCCGATCACCGTGCCGACGCGGCGGATCGCGCCGAACGCCGCCCAGCTCCAGGTCGGCCCGGTGATCGTGATCAAGCGCGCGTCGAACCGCCTCACGCTCTTCGACGGCACGAAGCTCGTCCGCGCCTTCAAGGTCGCCACCGGCCAGCCGCAGTACCCGACGCCGCTCGGCCGGTTCCAGATCGTCGTCAAGTGGAAGAACCCGACCTGGTACCCGCCGACGCAGGACGCGTGGGCGAAGGGCCTGAAGCCGGTCCCGCCGGGGCCGGACAACCCGCTCGGGACGCGCTGGATGGGGCTGAGCGTCCCCGGCGTCGGCATCCACGGGACCGACGAGCCTGCCTCGATCGGCTACTCGCTCTCGCACGGCTGCATCCGGATGCAGGTGCCCGACGCCGAGTGGCTGTTCGACCACGTCACGGTCGGGACGCCCGTCTTCATCGTCGACAAGTAGCTTTTTCCCCGTGCCGGCGCGGCTGAAGCTTGGTGCGCAGGCGGTGGCGTTGGCGGGCGTCGCCGCCCTCGCGACGATTCTCGTCTGGCGGCTGACCCATCCGACGCCGGCGCCGAAGGCAGGCGCGCTCGCGCCGGTGTTCGTCCTCGACCGGCTGGACGGGAAGGGGCTCTTCTCGCTCGACTCGCTGCGCGGCAAGACCGTCGTCCTCAACTTCTGGGCCTCGTGGTGCGGCCCGTGCAAGCGCGAGGCGCCTGCGCTCGAGGCGTTCTGGAAGTCGTACCGCTCGCGCGGGGTGGTCGTCCTCGGCGTCGACAGCGGCGACTCCGCCTCCGACGCGCGCCGCTTCCTGGCGGCGCACGGGATCACGTACCCGATCGTCAGCGACCCGAACGAGGAGCTGGCCGCGAACGGCTACGGCGCGCCCGCTCTGCCGGTCACGTTCGTGATCGACGCGAAGGGACGCCTCGTCGGGGACGGCATCCTCGGGCCGGTGAGCGACAAGCCGTTCGCCGGCGACTTGCACCGCGACGTGCAGGCGGCGCTGACGTCGTGAGCGGCCGCGCGAAGCTCGCCGGCCAGCTGCTCGCGCTCGCCTGCGTGGCGGGGCTGCTCGCGCTGCTCGTCTGGCGGCTGACCCACCAGGAGCACGCGCCGAAGGTCGGGAGCCGCGCGCCGTCGTTCACGTTGCGCCGGCTCGCGGGAGCGGGCTCGGTGTCGCTCGCCTCGCTGCACGGGAAGCCCGTGGTCATCAACTTCTGGGCCTCGTGGTGCGGCCCGTGCAAGTCGGAGGCCGCCGACCTCGAGCGCGCCTGGAGCGCCTATCGCGCGCGCGGCGTCGTCTTCCTCGGCGTCGACTACCACGACGTGACCGGCGACGCGCGCCGCTTCGTCACCGCGCACGGGCTGACGTTCCAGATGCTCCAGGACGGCTCCGGCGACGTGACGACCGGCCGCTACGGCGTCACCGACGTGCCGGAGACGTACGTGATCGGGCGCGACGGACGGATCCTGGCGCACATGGCGGGGCCGATCACCGGCGCGCCGTTCGCGGCGGAGTTCCGCAGCGCGCTCGCCCGGGCGGCGGCGTGAGAGTCCTCGCGGTCGCCGTGCTGGCGCTCGCTCTCGCGGGGCCGGCGGCCGCCGCCTGCGCCCAGCCGCGGACGTCGCTCGGCTATCTCGAGGGCCAGGTGATGTGCCCGACCTGCCATACGACGCTCGACCAGTCCGACTCGGACGCGGCGCGCCAGATCGAGGCGTTCATCCGCACGCGGATCTCCCGGTGCGCGACCGCGAAGCAGATCGAGGACGAGCTGGTGGCGAACTTCGGCGCCGGCATCCTCGCTGCGCCGCCGAAGAAGGGGTTCGACCTGCTGGCCTGGTGGCTGCCGATCGCCGGCGTCGTCGCGGGCGCGCTCCTGCTCGCGGCCGGTGTCTGGCGCTGGAGCCGAACGCGACGGGACGAGCCCGAGCCGCCGGCGAGCGGCCTCGGCGCGGACGAGGAGCGGCGCCTCGACGAGGCGCTCGCGCGGTTCGAGTAGTGGGCGCGCGGCTGGCGGTCTCCTTCGCGGCCGGCTTCGTCTCGGTGGTGACGCCGTGCGTGCTCCCACTCGTGCCGGGCTACCTCTCGGCGCTGTCGTCGGTGGAGGCGGGGAGCCTCGGCCGGCGCGGCACCTCGCGCCGCGTGCTCGTCGCGAGCCTTCCGTTCATCGCGGGCTTCACGCTCGTCTTCGTCCTGCTCGGCGCGGGCGCGGCGGCGATCGGGAGCGTCGTCTCGGCGAGCGCTCAGACCGACGTCGCGGGCTTCGTGCTCGTCGTGATCGGGCTCGCGTTCCTCGGCCTGCTGCCGGTGCCGGAGCGGGTCGTGGCGCCCGGCCTGCTCGCCGGAGCGCGCCGCCGCGGCTCCGGGGCGCTGCTCGGCGGCGCGTTCGCGGTGTGCGCAGCGCCGTGCATCGGCACGGTGCTCGCGGCGGTGCTCGTCCTGGCGAGCGACACCGGCACGTGGCTGAAGGGCGCCGTGCTGCTGGCCGCGTACGCGCTCGGGCTCGGGGCGGCGTTCCTCGCCGCGGGCGTCGCGTTCGCGCAGGCGATGGGCGCCTTCCGCTGGGTGCGCGACCGCTACACGATCATCCAGGCCGTCAGCGGCGCCGTCCTCGTCGCGCTGGGCCTGCTGCTCTTCTTCCACCGCGACTGGTGGCTGCACGTGGCGCTGAACCGGCTGCTCGTCGACATCGGGCTCACCAGCCCCTAGAGGGGCGGCGGTCCGAGCTCCAGCGAGCCGCCGACCACGGTCGCGTACGCCCGCAGGAGCCGCTTGCGCAGCTCCGTGACGTCGATGCCGCGATGCTCCGGCTCGAACGCCTCCAGCCTGCGCAGCGCCTTCCGCAGCTGGCTCTCCGTCGCGACCGTCCGCCCGCGGCCGGCCTGGTACCAGGCGACCGCGACGTGCACGAGCCCCTGGAAGAAGTCGCGCTCCTCGGGGGCGGCCGCGCGCCACGCGAGCTCGAGCTCCTCGTGGGCCTCGAAGAACCGTCCGGCGCGGATCAGTTCCACGCCGCTCTTGAACGGGTCACTCGTCACGATCTAACCTTCCCCCGTGGCGACGATCCTGCTCTGTGGGGTCGACCTCTTCATGCGGGGGAAGCTGGAGGCGCTCCTGCCCGGCCACCGCCTGGTCACGCTCGACAACGCGGACGACCCGGAGCTCGTGATCGCGGACATCTCGCGGATCGACCCGGAGGAGGTCGCCGACGAATATCCGGACATTCCGATCGTCGGATTCACCAACCACACGGACACGGCGGGCCTGCGCGCGGCGAACGCGGCCGGCTTCGACCAGGTGCTCGCGAAGTCGGCGCTGGTCGAGCGGATCGGTGACCTCGTAGGAGAGCTGGCGCCCTCGTTAGAGTAGGACGCAATGACCTACATCATCGCCGAACCCTGCATCGACATCAAAGATCGCTCCTGCGTGGACGTCTGCCCCGTGGACTGCATCCACGAGGCGGATCGCATCCTCGTGATCGACCCGGAGGAGTGCATCGACTGCGGCGCCTGCGAGCCTGAGTGCCCGGTCGAGGCGATCTTCCCGGAGGACGCGCTCCCCGACAAATGGAACGCGTTCGTCGAGATCAACTACGCGTACGACAAGGGCATGGACGTCGTGAACCAGCTGACCGCGACGTACGCGACCGAGAACAACGTCCAGAACGAGCCGATCGAGTAGCGACCGGGCGTAGGGGTTCCCCCGGCGGGTACGTTCGGGGCATGAACCCGCTGACGCTCGACCACGTCGCCTATTGGCTGAACGACCGCGACGCGATCGCCGACTTCGCGACCGCCCATCTCGGCATGCACGTCATCGACCGGACCGACGCGTTCACGCTCGTCGGCGCCGACGCGAGGCGCGGCAAGCTGACCCTCTTCGCCGCGGACGGCGAGCGGGAGCGGGGAGCGCTGGAGCACGTCGCGCTCCGGGTCTCCGACCTCGAGGCGGCGCTGGCGCGCCTGCCGGAGGGGCTCGAGGTCGAGCGGCCGCGCGACGGCGAGGCGTACTTCGACGTGGGGCAGGGAGTGCGGATCGGGCTGGTCGAGGCGGAGACCGACTCGGAGTACGACCTCGACCACGTGGCGCTCCGCTCCTCGGATCCGGAGGCGACGGCGGCCGAATACGGCTCGCTCGGGTTCGCGGCGGCGTCGCCCGGTCCGGCCGGCTGCCCGCGCGTGGAGGTCGGGGGAGCCTGGGTCGAGTTCCATCCCGGCGAGCCCGGCGCGCCGCAGCGGCCGCTGCTCAACCATCTCGCGGTGCTCGTCGACTCGGCGGAGGAGCACGTCGCCGCCGCGCACGACCTCGGGATCGAGGTCGAGGACGTCGTGGACGCGCCGAACACGCTGGCGGCGTTCCTCCGCGGCCCGGAGCACGTGCGCATCGAGTACGTCGAGCACAAGCCGACGTTCTCGCTGACCTAGCCCATCCGAACCCGCCACGTCCGGAATCAGTTTCCGGCCATGGCCCGCCCGGACAACTTCTCCGCCGCCCGCGCGTTGACCGCGTCCCTCAGTCTTGCCCTCGAGCCCCCGACCTCGGCGAGCACGAGCGAGGCATCGACGAACGGGAAGTCTGTGCTGATGCCGATCGTCGTCGCGTGGCTGCTCCAGCGCCAATCTTCCCCACGAGGGCACATCCCTTCGACGACCGGGTTCAAGACGACGTATGCGTATCGCCCGACGAGATCGCGGCCATCTCGAATGCGGGAACTGCCATAACGCTGTCGGATGAAGTGGCCGACTCGCTCGTGTCGCGCGTTGAAATCCCTGCTGTACTCGCGATTGAGGTACCGCATTCCTTCGGGGAGGGACCAGTCGCGGACGGAGACGATGAGGTGCACATGTGTCGTCATCTGGCAGAAGGCGAGGCAGCTCCACTCCTCCCGCTCGAGGACGCGGACGAGAAGTCGCACCCAGGCGATCCGGTCGACATCGTCGCTGAAGTAAGGCCAGTTGCCCGTCGCGTTGACCCACACGTGATGGACGCCCGGCGCTCGATCGCGAGGTGGAGAAGGCATCCGAGTGAGCCTGCGCCGGCTCCGCCACCGGTACAAGAGTCTGCAGAGGACAGTGGCCGGGGCGGCCATGGCCGGTATCAATTTCCGGACATGGCGGGAAGGGACGCGTGACGATCACCGTCGCCGGCGCGGGGATGGCCGGGCTCGTGGCGGCGGCGCGCCTGCGCGAGCTCGGGCGCCGGCCGCGGCTGCTCGAGAAGGGGACGCGCGCGGGCGGCTCGATGCTGCTCTCCAGCTGCGTGATCTGGCGCCATCTCGACTGGGAGGAGTTCCGGCGCGAATGTCCCGACGGCGACGAGCGTCTTCAGCGTCTGATCTGGGAGCGGCTCGACGACGCCCTCGCCTGGCTCGAGTCGCTCGGCGCCGAGCCCGTGTGGCGGGACACCGAGAACCCGCTCACCACCGGGCGGCGCTACGACCCGCGCAGGCTCACCAGCCTGCTCGCACGCGACGTCGAGCTCGAGACGGCGCTCCCGCCCGGCACCGACGGCCCGCTGATCCTCGCCACGGGCGGCTTCCCGGGCCGGCTCGCCCGCGAGCGCGGCCTGCTCCTGCGCGCGAACCCGTGGAGCGAGGGCGACGGGCTCGACCTCGCGCTCGCCCGCGGCGGCGGCACGACCGCCGGGATGAAGCAGTTCTACGGGCGCGTCATGCCCGCGCCGCCGGCACGCATCCGCGAGGAGGACTTCGTCCCGCTCTCCCAGCTCTACGGTCGCGAGGCCCGCGTCTTCGCGGAGGACGGCGCCGAGATCACGCCCGCCCGGGTCGCCTGGCACGAGAACGACCTGGCGCAGCTGATCGGGCCGCGCGCGTGGTACGTGGTCGAGCGGGCGAACGAGCGGATCGAGGCGGCGCGGGCCGCCGGCGGGACCGTCGTGGAGCGCGCCGACGGCACGATCGCCGTCCACGTCGCGGCCGCGGCGACGCACACGATCGGCGGCATCGCGGTCGACGAGCAGGCTCGCGTCGTCGGGGCCGAGGGGCTCTGGGCCGCCGGCGTGGACGCCGGCGGCGTCGCGACCGGCGGGTACGCGAGCGGGCTCGCGCAGGCGCTCGTGCTCGGCCTCGCGGCGGCCGAATCGGCTGCGCGCTCCTGATTCGTCGCCAGGCGGCGTACGATTCGCGAGTTATGAGGGCAGGTTTGGCGCTCACCGCGCTCGTGCTCGCTGGTCCCACACAGCTGCCCGCACGAGGGCAGCAGCCGGCGCTGCCCCGAACAGGCTTCGCGATCCAGGCGGCCACCGGCGTCGTGCTGGTCGATCCCGCCGGTCACGTCGTCCGGACGCTGAAGGGCTACACGCTGCGAGACGACGGCGTCGAGCGCGCGGGCCAGGTCGAGCTGCGCGACGCGTCCGGCCACGACTTCGAGCTGCGCGCCGGCCGGCTCGCAGCCGTGCCCCGCGACTCCGTGACGCTTCCTCGCGGCTGGTCGGTGCAGTTCTCGGAGGGATGGAGCCTCCAGCAGGGAGGGCACACGGTCGCCACCTTCCCGGCGACCTCGCACCTCGAGCTGGACTCGTCGGGAACGTTCCTGAGCGTCGTGCCGCGCGGCGGCGGAGCCACGATCGTGCGCGACCTGCGCACCGGCAAGCTCGGACATCGCCCGGCCGGCTGCCGGGTCGGCGCGCGGGTCGGCGCGGTCGAGTATGACCTCTGCGGCTCCCCGTTCGCGACCGGGAAGGGCTCGTCGATCGTCCGCGTCGACCGGTCGGGGACGCACGTCCTCGCGAAGACGGCTCGCGGCGCCGCCGGCTGGCGGGCGCTCGTGCCAGGCCCGGCGGGGAGCCCGCTGCTGGCGCAGTGGTCGGGAAGCTGCACCGTCACCGCGGCGTATCTCGTCAGCCGCACCAGCGGCGAGCTCACGCCCCTGCGCGATCGCAGCGCCCGGCGCGTCGAGGGATTCGGCCTCGGCTGGATCGGCACGACGCCGTTCGCGTCGCTGCCGCGGTCGACCTGCTCCGCGTCGGCGGCGCCGCCCGGCATCTACGCGTACGACGCGACCGGGAGAGCGCTGCTCGTCTACCGGCTGTCGACGCGGCCGGGAACCGTCGTGCGCCTCTGGCGCTAGCCGCCTAGCCGGCGAGGTACGCGCACGCGCGCTTGTCGCCCGGGAGCGGCGAGGGGGCGAGCTTCGTCACGCGCAGCGACGCCCCGTCCAGCTCGATCTCGGCGCCCACCGCCGGGGGCTCGCCTTCCTGCTCGACGAGCTCGTACCCGGACGGCTTCCAGACGAAGAGGAGATGCCCGTCGGCCATCGCGCCGAAGCCTAACCGTAGGCGGGCAGCTCGAGCGTCATCGTCGTGCCCGAGTCGCCCTGCTCGACGGCGAGCGTCGCGCCGAGCGTCCGCACGCGCTCCTCGAGCACCTCGATCGTCCGCTTGCGGCGCTCGCCGGGAGCGTCGTCCTCGACGACCACCCGGCAGCGCTCCTCCACCGGCCCGTCGACGGTGACCCGGAAGTGGGAGGGCGGCCCGCGATGGATCGCGTTCTCGAGCGCCTCGCGGACGATCTGGTAGAGCGCCGCCTGCGTCCGCTCGCTCAGCTCGTCCGCCCGCTCGACGTCGAGCTCCACCTGGATCTCGTGCTCGAGCCCGCGCGTCTGGGCGAGCGCGTGCACCGCCATCCCGAAGCCGTGGTCGCGCAGGACGACCGGCTCGAGGTTGAAGGAGAGGTCGCGCAGCTCGCCGACCGTCGTGCGCGTCCGGGCGAGCGCGCGGGCGAGCACCTCGCGCGCCTGCTCCGTCTCGCCGCGCTCGAGGAAGTCGTTCGCCGCGTCGAGCATCAGCGCGACACCCGCGAGCGACTGGACGGGCCCGTCGTGCAGGAAGAGCGCGATCCGGCGCCGCTCGTCCTGTTCGGCGGCCAGGACCTGGTCGGTCAGCTCCCGCGCGTCGTCGGAGGACAAGTCAGTCGATGATCGCTTCGCGGAGGGCGATCGCGACGGCGTGCGTGCGCGTGTCCGCCTCGAGCTTCGCCAGGATGTGGCGGACGTGGCTCTTCACCGTCTCCTGGCTGATGAAGAGCTTGGTCGCCACGTCGGCGTTCGACATCCCGTCGGCGAGCAGCTGGAGGATCTCCCGCTCGCGCGCGGTCAGCATGTCGTCCTTGTCGCGGCCGGTGAGGAACGCCGGCATCAGCGCCGGGTCGACGTAGCCCTCGCCGGCGGCGACCTTCTCGATCGCGCGCAGCAGCGTCTCGTGCGGCGCCTCCTTGAGCACGTAGCCCTTCGCGCCCGACTCCAGCCCGCGGCTGAGCAGGCTCCGCTCGCTGTAGGCGGTGAAGATCAGCACGGCGGCGTCCGGGATCCTCTCGGTCAGGAGCTTCGTCGCCTCGAGCCCGTCCATGCCGGGCATGCGGACGTCCATCACGACGACGCTGGGACGGCGCCGCTCGGCCAGCTCGACCGCCGCCGCGCCGTCGGCCGCCTCGCCGATCACGCGGATGTGCGGCGCCCGGCTGAGCGACAGGCGTAGGCCTTCGCGCACCACCTCGTGGTCGTCGACGATCAGGACCGTGATCTCGGACGCACTCACCCTCGGTTCCGGATCATACGGGCCGACGCCGCGAATCACACAGCCAGGCGCAGCTGCTCGGGATCGGGCGCAGGCTCGAGCCGAAGGCGGCGCCGGTCCCGGATCCCGTGCTGCCGCGCGAGCGCACGCACCCGCTCGCGCGCCGGCTGCGTCTCGGCCGCGGGGAGGTAGGCGCGCCCGCCCGCGTAGAGCCGCTCGTACTCCGGCAGCAGCTCCGGCCAGTCGCGCTCGAGCGCGGCGAGGAAGTGCTCGCGGGTGCCGGGTCGCAGGTAGAGGAGGTTCGCCCAGATCCCGCACGCGCCGGCCGCGCGCGCAGCGCGCACGACCTCGGCGATCAGCTCCGGCCTGTCGCTCAGCCCGGGCAGGAGCGGCGCCATGCCGACGTTCGCCTCGACTCCCGCCTCGACGAGCACCGAAAGGGCGCGCAGGCGCTGGTGGGGAGGAGAGGTGCCGGGCTCGGTGCGGCGCCAGATCTCGGTGTCGAGCGTCGGCACCGAGAACGTGACCGAGACCCGCGCGCGGCGCGCCGCGTCGGCGAGCACGTCGGCGTCGCGGACGATCAGCGGGCCGCGCGTGATGATCGAGAACGGGTTCGCCGCCTCCGCGAGCGTCTCGATGCAGGCGCGCGTCAGCCGGTAGCGGCCCTCGGCGGGCTGGTACGGGTCGGTCGCCGCGCCGATCGCGACCGGCTCCCGCCGCCACGACGGCCGCGCGAGCTCGCGGCGCAGCACCGTCGCGACGTTCGTCTTGACGCGGATGCTCGAGCCGTAGCGGTCGTCCCACGGCCGGTCGGCGCGCGCCTCGAACGCCCGCACGTAACAGAACGTGCACCGGTGCGCGCAGCCCATGTACGGGTTCAGCGACCAGTCGAACGGCATCCCGCGCACACGGTTGAGCGCGGAGCGGCACGGCTCTTCGCGATACTCGGCTCGCATCCCCGTGCAGAATCGTACCGAACACACGTTCGCCACGCCGGTCGAGCTCGAACCGGGGATCCTGCGCGTCACCCTGCCCCTGCCGAGCGGCCCGATGCACGTCCACACCTACCTGCTGCGCGGCGAGGACGGCTGGACGCTCGTCGACACGGGGCTCGGGCTGCCCGACTCCCCCTGGGCGGAGATCGCCGCGGGGCTCGACGCACCGGTCGTCCGGATCTTCGTCACGCACATGCACCCGGACCACGTCGGCGGCGCGGAGGCCGCGGCGGCCGCCACAGGCGCGCCCGTCCACCAGGGGAGGCTCGACTACGAGCAGTGCGAGCGCGTCTGGGGGAGCGAGGACTGGCCGCGCCGGATCGCGGACTGGTTCCTGGAGCAGGGCGTGCCGCCGGACGTCGCCGAGGAGCTGCTCCACTCTGGCCACGTCTTCGCCGACTTCGTCCGCTTCGCCTGGAACCCGACGCCGGTCGAGCCGGACGACGAGTTCGACGGCTGGCGCGTCGTCGCCACACCCGGGCACGCGGACGGCCACCTCTGCCTGCTGCGGGAGGACGGCGTGATGATCGCGGGCGACGCGATCCTGACGCCGATCACGCCCGCCGTCGGGCTCTGGCCGGAGAGCCGCCCCGACCCGCTCGGCGACTACCTCGACACGCTGCGGCTGCTCGGCGAGCTCGCGCCGCGCGTCGCGTACGCCGGCCACGGCCGCCCGGTCGAGTCGCCCGCCGAGCGCGCCGTCGAGATCGCCGGCCACCACGACGAGCGCCTCGACAAGACCGAGGCGGCGCTCGACCGCGAGCCGCGGAGCGGCTTCGAGGTCTCCCACGCGATCTTCGGCCGGGAGCTGCCGCCGATCCAGCGGCGCTTCGCCGTCGCCGAGGCGCTCTCCCACCTGGAGCGGCTCGTCCGCCTCGATCGAGCCCGCCGCCACGAGGACGACCGGGGCGTCTCCTATACTGCGGCCTAGCCCGGTGGACGAACTTCCTTCGAGTACCTGCGCCCTCGGGCCGAGGGCGTGACCCTTCTCTTCGAGCTCCTCGGCGTCGCGGCGCTGATCCTCCTGAACGCGTTCTTCGTGGCGGCCGAGTACGGGCTCGTCACGGCCCGCCGGACGCGGATCATCGAGCTGCAGCACCAGGGCAACCGCCGTGCGCGCGACGTGCTGCGGATCACGAGCGACCCGGGCCAGTTCATCGCCGCGATGCAGCTCGGCGTCACGCTCACCTCGCTGGGCATCGGCGCCCTCGGCGAGCGGACGCTCTCGAAGGAGTTCGACCAGTGGATGGCGACCGCGCTCGCGATCGTGATCGCCTACGCGCTGCTCACGTTCTTCCACGTCGTGATCGGCGAGCTCGTCCCGAAGGGCGCGGCGCTCGGGCATCCGGAGGGGACGGCGCTCTGGGTCGCGGCGCCGGTCCGCACGTTCTTCCTCCTCTTCAAGCCGGTGATCTGGTTCCTGCGCCGGGCGACCGAGCGGCTGCTCGGCCTCTTCGGGCTCGCGACGCCGGGCGCCGAGCGGGAGGTGCACTCCGAGGCGGAGCTGCGCATGCTCATCTCCGGCTCCGCGCGCCAGGGCGAGATCGAGCAGGGCGAGCGCGAGATGCTCGACAAGGTCTTCGTCTTCGGGGACAAGGACGCCGCCGACGTGATGGTGGCGCGCCCGGACGTCGTCGCCGTCTCGGTCGAGGTGCCGGCCGAGGAGGTGCTCGGGATCGTCCTCGACTCGCCCTACACGCGCTACCCGGTCTTCCGCGAGTCGCTCGACGACATCCTCGGCGTCCTCCACGTCCGCGACCTCTTCACCGCGATCGTCGACCGCGGGATCGCCAACGTCCGGCTCGAGGCGATCCTCCGCGATGCGTACATCGTCCCGGAGACGAAGGACCTCGCGTCGCTGCTGCAGGAGTTCCGGCGCACCTCGAACCACTTCGCGATCGTCGTCGACGAGTACGGCGCGATGGTCGGCGTCTGCACGCTCGAGGACGTGCTCGAGGAGATCGTCGGCGAGATCGAGGACGAGTTCGACGTGCCCGAGGAGCAGATCGAGCAGGTCGACGAGGACACGTACCGGATCGACGGCATGTTCCCGATCGACGAGTTCAACGAGCGCTTCGGCACCGAGCTCCCCGACGAGGACTTCCACACGATCGCCGGCTTCGTCTTCGGCCAGCTCGGGCGCGCGCCGGAGCCGGGCGACGACGTCTCCTGGAACGGGATGCGCTTCGACGTGCTCGAGACCGAGGGCAACCGGATCGAGCGGATCAGCGTCACCTTCCTCGAGCGGCCGCGGCCTCGCTTCGACGCGGATCTCGGCGAGGACGACGAGCTCGAGTGACTACGCTGGCTCGCATGAGAATCCCGATCGCACTCGCTCTGGCGGCCGCCGTGGCCGCCCTGTTCGCGGCCTCCGCCGCCGCCAAGCCGCCGACCAAGCTCGTCGCGTCCGTCTCCGACCCGTTCACGATCTCACTCACCCAGAACGGCAAGAAGGTGACGACGCTGAAGGCCGGCGCCTACTCGATCCTGGTGAAGGACACCGCCGCCGACCACGACTTCCATCTCACCGGCCCGGGCGTCGACAAGACGACCTCGGTCGGCGGGAAGGGCACGTTCACCTGGAAGGTCACCCTGAAGAAGGGCACCTACAAGTACGTCTGCGACCCGCACTCCTCGTTCATGAAGGGGTCGTTCACCGTCAAGTAGACGCGAGCGCGAGCGGCTCGGCGGCGCCGCTCGCGATCGTCCACGCCTGCAGCGCGTCGCGGGCGACGCAGTAGATCAGGTACGGCTTCCCCTCCCAGAGGCCGATGTTCTCGACGTCGGTGCGCGACGGGCGCGGCGGCGACGAGAGGTGCGAGTGGACGACCGCCAGCTCGTAGCCGTCGTCCTCGAGGAACCAGAGCTCGGGGTCGAGCTCGAGCTCGAAGCGGTAGGGCGACGCGGCCGCGTTCCGGCCGGGCTCGTAGCGCTCGGCGACGCCGTCGCGGAGGACGAGCAGGCCGCAGCTCTCGTTCGGCCGCTCCGCCAGCGCGTGCTCGACGAGCGCCGCCCGCACCTCGGGCGGGATCACCACCACAGCTTCGACTCGTCGATCTCCTCGCCGTGCCAGAACGGGGCGGAGAGGTACTTCCAGCCGCCGTCGGGGAGCACGCAGACGACGACGCCCTCCTCGAGCTCGGCGGCGAGGCGGCGCGCGACGTGGACGACGGCGCCCGACGAGACGCCGGCGAAGACGCCCTCCTCGTCGAGCAGCGCCCGCAGCCCGGCGACCGCCTCCCGGTTCGAGACGAGCAGCTTCCGGTCGAGCTTGGAGACGTCGAGGATCGGCGGCACGTAGCCGTCCTCGAGCGAGCGCAGTCCCATCACGGGGTCGCCCGGGAGCGGCTCGGCGGCCGCGACGACGACGTCCGGGAAGGACTCGCGCAGGCGCTCGCCGGTGCCCATCAGCGTGCCGCCGGTGCCGAGCCCGGCCACGAGCACGTCGACGCGGTCGAGCGCCTCGGCGATCTCGGCGCCGGTGCCCTCGTAGTGCGCGCGCGGGTTCGCCTCGTTCGCGTACTGGAACGGCATGAAGTAGCGCGGATCCCGCTCCGCGAGCTCGAGCGCGAGCCGGACGGCGCCGTTCGAGCCCTGGTCGCCGGGCGAGTCGACGATCGTCGCGCCGTAGAGCCGCAGCAGGCGGCGCCGCTCCTCGGTCGCGTTGTCCGGCAGCACGCACGTGAGCGGGTAGCCCTTCAGCTTCGCGACGAGCGCGAGCGAGATGCCGGTGTTCCCGGAGGTCGGCTCGAGCAGCTCGCGGCCCGGCTCGAGCTCGCC
>DASZYW010000363.1:0-2551 GCA_035545195.1 Gaiellaceae bacterium | reverse complement strand
GAGCCCTCGTCGCGCAGGTGGAGGACGAGGCTGCGGGTGTCGATCCCGGTCAGCGCGACGAGCCCGCGCTCGCGCAGCCAGTCCGTCCACGCCGGGCCGCGAGCCTCGCGCATCAGCACCGCGCGCGCGTGCGTCGCCGACGACTCGGAGCGCTCCTCGGCGACGCCGTAGTTGCCGACCATCGGCGCGGTGAAGCAGATCAGCTGGTCCTCGAAGGACGGATCGGTGACCGCCTCCTGGTAGCCGGACATCCCGGTCGTGAAGACCGCCTCGCCCGCCGCGACGCCGTCCGCCCCGACCGACTCGCCGCGCCAGACGCTGCCGTCGGCGAGCGCCAGGTACCCGTTCAAGCCGCGACCCCGGCCCGCTCGAAGGCGAGCGCGCCGCCGGCGACCGTCGTCAGCACCGTGCCGGTGAGCGTCTCGCCGAGCAGCCACGAGTTGCGCGAGCGGGAACGGAACGGCTCGTCGCCGACCGTCCACTGCTCCGCGAGGTCGAGCAGGACGAGGTTCGCCGGTGCGCCGACCGCGATCCGCGGCCGCTCCAGCCCGAAGACCCGCGCGGGTCCCGCGGACATCCGCTCCAGAAGCGTCTCCAACGGCAGCACCCCGGGGACGACGAGGTGCGTGTAGAGGACGGCGAACGCCGTCTCGAGGCCGGTGACCCCGAACGGCGCCTCCTCGAACGGCACCTCCTTCTCGTGCGCGGCGTGCGGCGCGTGGTCGGTGGCGACCGCCTCGATCGTCCCGTCGCGCAGCGCGTCGAGCAGCGCCTGCCGGTCTCCCTCACCCCGTAGCGGCGGGTTCATCTTCAGGTTCGGGTCGAGCGAGCGGACGGCCTCGTCGGTGAGCACGAGATGGTGCGGCGTCGCCTCGCCGCTCGCGCGCAACCCGGCGTCGCGGGCACGGCGCAGCGCGGCCACCGACTCCGCGGCCGAGAGGTGCTGGACATGGAGCGGCTGCCCCTCGTAGGCGGCGAGCGCGAGGTTCCGCTCGACGTCGACCGACTCGGCGACCGACGGGTAGCCGGCGAAGCCGAGCTCGGCGGCGACGACGCCCTCGTGGACGTGGCCGCCCCGCGAGAGGCTCGGCTCCTCGCAGTGGAGCGCGAGCAGCCTGCCGGTGATCGAGGAGTACTGGAGCGCGCGGCGCAGCAGCCCGGCCGACGCGACCGGCATGCCGTCGTCGGAGAAGGCGGCCGCGCCGGCGTCGGCGAGCTCGCCCATCTCGGTCAGCTCCTCCCCGCGCTGGCCCTTCGTGATCGCGGCGAGGAAGCCGACCGGGATCTCCGCCTCGCGGCGCGCCGTCTCGACGAGCGCGCCGAGCGTCGCCGCGGAGTCGACGACCGGGTCGGTGTTCGGCATCGCGAGGATCGCGCAGTACCCGCCCGCCGCCGCGGCCTGGGTTCCGCTGGCGACCGTCTCCTCGTCCTCGCGGCCGGGCGTGCGCAGGTGGACGTGCGGGTCGACGAACGCCGGCGCGAGCAAGAGCCCGTCGCGGTCGGCGGTGCCCGGCTCGAGCGCGGTGATCACGCCGTCCTCGACCGTCACGTCGAGAACCGCGTCCACGCCCTCGGTCGGGTCGAGCACGCGGGCGCCACGGATCACCGTCGTCGCCTTGTCGGCGTCGCGCTGGAACAGCATCACGCCACCTCCGCCGCGGCGAGGGCGCGTACGCCGACCGGCCCGCCGGTGAGGACGTCGTAGAGGACAGCCATCCGGACGACGAGCCCACTGCGCACCTCGCTCGTGACGAGCGAGTCGTGGCTGTCCGCCACACGCGGGTCGATCTCGACGCCGCGGTTCATCGGGCCGGGGTGCATGACCTTCTGGCCTGGCCGCAGCCGCTCGGGCGTGATCCCCCAGCGGGCGCTGTACTCGCGGAGGCTCGGCACGTAGTTGGCGCCGGCCTGCATCCGCTCCTGCTGCATGCGCAGGACGTAGACGACGTCGGCGTCCCGGATCGCGGCGATGTCGGTGGAGGTCTCCGCGGGCAGGTCGCGCGGGAGCAGCGCGGGCGGGCCGACGAGCGTCGTGTGGATCCCGACCAGCCGGAACGCCTGGAGCAGCGAGCGGGCGACGCGCGAGTGGAGGACGTCGCCGACGATCGCGACGTGCAGCCCTTCGAGCCGGCCAAGCTGCTCGCGGAGCGTGTAGAGGTCGAGCAGCGCCTGGGTCGGGTGCTGGTGCTTGCCGTCGCCGGCGTTGACGACGTGCGCGTCCGTGACCCGCGCGACGAGCTGAGGCGCGCCGATCTGCGGGTGCCGGATCACGATCACGTCCGGGTCGTAGGCGCCGAGCGTCAGCGCCGTGTCCTTCAGCGACTCGCCCTTGTCGACCGAGGAGCCGCTCGACTTGATGTTGAGCGTGTCCGCGGAGAGGCGCTTCGCGGCGAGCTCGAAGCTCGACGAAGTGCGCGTCGACGACTCGTAGAAGAGGTTGACGACGAGCAGCCCCTTCAGCGTCGGGAGCTTCTTGACGTGCCGCTCCAGGGAGCCCTCGAAGCTCTTCGCCGTGCCGAGCAGCCGCTCGACGTCGTCGCGGGTCAGGTCC
>DASZYW010000362.1:0-6269 GCA_035545195.1 Gaiellaceae bacterium | reverse complement strand
CGACCGCCGGCGCGGCGGACTGCAGCGCCGCCGCGAACGGGGAGCCTGCGTCCTGGCCGAGCGCCTGCTCGAGCCGGCGCGATGCCGCTCCGAGCGCGTCGAGGTACTCGTGGCGTGCGAGGCGCGGCTCCGGCTCGATCGCGTCGGCGAGCGCAGCGGCAGCGTCCTCCGCCTCCCCGATCCAGGGCGGGTTCTCGGTCTCGCGGAGCTCGCGTAGATGCGCGCGCAGTCCGGGCAGGTCGCCCCCGCCGGCGCTCTCCTCGGCGAGCTCGCACAGCGCCGCCAGCGACGCCGCCTCGCGAACGACCCGGAGGTCGGCGATCGGCGTGCACGCGTCGTCGAGCGCGAGCCAGGTCTGCCGCTCGGCCGAGTCGAACGCGCACAGGTAGACGCGCCTGCCGAGTGGCTCCGCCGCGACGACGCCCGCGAGGGCTTCGCCGGTCGCCGCGAGCCCGGCGGCGGCCGCCGCGACGCGCTCCACGTCCTCACTCAGCGTCACGAGTCCAGAATAGGGCCGTGCCCGTGGATGCTCGCGAGCTCTTCGCCCCGCTCGGGCCGACCTACGACCGCTTCGCGCGACTGCTCTCGTTCGGTCAGGACCCGCGCTGGCGGCGCTTCCTGGTCTCGCGGATCCCGGACGACGCCGTGCGCGTGCTCGACGTCGCGACCGGCACCGCGGCGGTCGCGATCGAGCTCGCGCGCGCGAATCCGCGGCGCACCGTCGTCGGCGTCGACCAGAGCCCGGAGATGCTCGCCGCCGGACGGGAGCGCGTCGCGCGCGCCGGCCTCGCCGGACGGATCGAGCTGCGCGAGGGCCGCGCCGAGGAGGTCGCCGCCGAGAGCGAGTTCGACGCGCTCACGTTCACGTATCTCCTCCGCTATGTCGACGATCCGCTCGCGACGCTGCGCGGGCTCGCCCGCGCCGTGAAGCCCGGCGGGACGATCGCGACGCAGGAGTTCGGGCTCCCACGCGGCGTCTGGCGGCCACTCTGGGAGCTGTACGTCCGCGTCGGCCTCCCGCTCGCCGGCCGCGCCGTCTCGCCCGGCTGGCACGAGGTCGGGAGCTTCCTCGGCCCGAGCATCCGCGGCTTCCACGCGCGCTGGACGGAGCCGCGGCTGCTCGACCTCTGGCGCGAGGCCGGGATCGCGGACGTCCAGGCCCGCCGGCTCAGCGTCGGCGGCGGCCTCGTCATGTGGGGCCGCAAGGAGTGAAGCCGGCGTTCTACGCGCTGCGCCCCGGCGGCTGGCGCGACTACGTGACCCTCCTCCACCCGCCCTACACGCTCTGGCACCTCTCCTACTGCGCACTCGGCGCGGCGCTCGCGCCGACGATGCGCTGGACGCTGCTCGGCTGGACGGCGCTCGCGTTCTTCCTGGCGCTGGGCGTCGCGGCGCACGCGCTCGACGAGCTGAAGGGCAGGCCGCTGCGGACCCGGATCCCGGCGCGCGTCCTGCTCGCGCTGGCGGCGCTCTCGCTCGCCGGCGCCTGCGCGATCGGGATCGTCGTCGCGGCGCAGCGCACCTGGTGGCTGCTCGCCTTCGTCGCCGCCGGCGCGTTCCTGGTCGTCGCCTACGACTTGGAGCTGCTCGGCTTCCACACCGGCTTCTGGTTCGCCGCCGCGTGGGGCGCGTTCCCCGCGCTGACCGCGTACTTCGCGTCGGCGGAGACGATCCGCGTCGAGGCGGTCGCCGTCGCCGCGTTCGCGTTCGCGACGAGCTGGGTGCAGCGAACGCTCTCGACGCCCGTGCGCGCCGTCCGCCGCCGCCCGCCCGAGGAGGTGAGCGACGCGGAGCGCGCGATTGCCCCGCACTCCGAGCAGGCGCTGATGACGCTCGCGGCCGCGCACGTGCTGCTCGCGGCCGCGGTGCTGCTCGCCCGCGCAGCGCCTACGATGACCCCGTGGCGCTGAGGACGATTGCCGAGATCGTGTTCGCCGCGGGGGTCGTGGTGGCGGCGCTCGCGCTCGCCGGCGCGGCGCTCCGTCGCACGGCGGGCTGGCTGCTCGTGGGCGTCGCGACGCTGGAGAGCGGCGCCGCCGTCGCGGCCTGGGTCGCGTATGCCCTGCGGCACGGCCGCTCGCTCCTGCTCTCGGCCGCCGGCATCACCGCCTGCGCGCTCGTGGCGGCCGCCGCGCTCCTGCTCCGCAGGACGCTCGCCACGCTCGCCGGCCACGACGCCGCGCTCGTCGCGGCGCAGGCGCAGCTCCTCGCCGCCGTCGAGCAGGAGACGGACAGGAACGCGGCCGAGCTGGAGCTGACACTCGCCCGGGCCCGCGCCGACTCGCTCTCCAGGCTCGAAGAGCAGGAGCGCGCGATCGCCGAGGAGCGGCGGGGCGCGCTGGCGGAGCGCGAGCGCCAGGCGACGGACGCGCTCGTCGCGAAGCTCACCGAGACGCAGGCGCAGCTGGAGCAGCGTCTCGCCACCTGGATGCAGGATCTCGAGCGCGCCGCCGAGGTGACGAAGCAACGCATCGCCGAGCTCAACCGGCGCCAGGACCAGCTCCTCACCGAGACCCGCACACGGCTCGAGGCCGACGCCGAGCGGCTCGCGACCGAGAGCGAGGAGCAGCACGCCGCGCTCGCCCGGCTCCGCAAGGACGTCGAGCGCGCGACCGAGGCGGCGCTGGAGCTCGCGCAGTCCGAGATCGAGGCCCACGCGACCGAGCGGCGGCGCGCGATCCACGAGCTCGAGGAGCGGATGCGCCGCCGCGAGCAGGAGCTGCTCGAGCTGATCGGCCGCGAGCAGACCGAGGCGGAGCAGCGGATCAAGGCCGGCTTCCAGGACGCGCAGCGCCGGCAGGTCGAGCAGATGGCGCGCCAGCTCGAGCGCACCGGCGCCTCCTTCACGACCGAGGCGACGCAGCAGTTCGGCGGCCAGGTGAAGGCGGCGCGCGAGGAGGCCGCGAAGCGGCTGGCGCGCGAGCTCGAGCGCTCCGTCAGCTCGTTCGCCCGCGAGGCCGAGGGCGTCCTCGCCGAGCGGCTCGCGCACGTCGGCGACGCCGGCGCCCAGCGCGTCGAGCGCAGGCTCTCCGAGATCACCGGCGAGCTCGACCGGCGCCGCGACGAATGGATCGCCACGCTCGACGCACGCGTCTCCGAGCTCGAGGCGGACATCCGCCGCCGGCTCGAGGAGCTCGGCGCCGACGCGGAGGCCGAGCGCGGCGTGATCGAGGCCCGCATGCAGGAGCTCCAGCGGCGCATCGGCTCCGCGATTTCCTAACGGTCTCCCCGCTAACAAACACGGGGAGGGTTCGTCCGACGAAGCACGAACCTACGGAGCCATGAGCGAAGTGACCGAGATCCTCGAACCCACCACCGACGAGCGCTCGAAGGTCGAGAGCTGGCGGCTCCACGTGCTGATCGAGGCCGGCTATCCGCTCCCGCTGGCCGAACGGCTGGCCGCCAGCGAGGCCGATCTGCACACGGCGTGCGAGATCGTCACGCAGGGCTGCGCGCACGACACGGCGGCCGAGATCCTGCTCTAGCTAGACCTTCGCGGCGCGGAAGTTGCCGCGGACGAAGCTCGCCTCGTGGCCGCGGCGGTTCGCCTCGTCCAGCTCGTCCTGCGAGAGGGCGCCGATCCGGAGCAGCAGGTCGAGCTCGTCGCGCAGGTGCGTCCGCATCATCTCCGGGCCGTCCGTCGCGATCGTGAAGCGGACGCCGGCGTCGACGAAGGCGCGGAAGGTGTCGCGGACCGCGTTCTCGTCCGGGAGCGCCTTCGTGAGCAGGTTGGAGGTGGGGCAGATCTCGAGCACGACCTCGGCGTCGCGCAGCTCGCGCATCAGCGCGTCGTCGCCGGCGGCGAGGATCCCGTGGCCGAGCCGGTCGGGGCGCAGCACCTCGAGCACCTCGCCGATCTCCGCCCGGCCCATGTCGCCGCCCTCCTCGCCGACGTGGATCGTCACGCCGAGCCCGGCCGCGCGCGCCTCCTCGACCATCGGCTGCACCTGCCGGTAGTCGTAGCGCTCGCCGCCCGGGCGCGGCCCGGCGATGTCGACGCCGACGATCCCGCGCGGCGCCCAGCGGATCGCCTTCTCGACGATGATCTCGTTCTGCCGCGGCGTGAACGTGCGGTCCATCATCAGGATCAGCCCCGCCTTCACCTGCGGGTACTCGAGGCTCGCGACGTCGAGGCCGCGGATCGCGGCGAGGATGATGTGGTCGAGGTCGCGCTCGCCGCCGCGGTTCCGCTTCATCGGGTTGAAGCGGAGCTCGAGCGTCGTGATCCCCTGCGAGCGGTAGGCGCCGCCGATCGCGCCGTGCACCGACACCTCGACCGCGGCCGGGCTGGACTGGATCAGCTCCGTCCAGTGGTAGATCGCGTCGAGCGCGTCGAGGTTCGGCACGCCGCGCGGATCGCTGACCGTGACGAGCCGGTCGAAGTCCCAGTAGTCCTTGACCGGCAGCGCGATCCCCTGGCGATGCGCGAGCGACCAGAGCGTCTCGGACGAGACCGAGCCGCCCAGATGCGTGTGTAGCTCGGCCAGGCCCTCCATCGGCCGAGTCTAGCCCGGCCGCGCGCGCACGCGCCCGGTGCGCACGTGGATCCAGCCGACGAAGCGCATCGCCACGCCCGCGACGAAGAGGAGCGGGATCAGCGGCAGGTACGGGACGGTGCCGAGAAGGATCCGACTGAGGAGCCGGAGCCCGTGCGTGCCCGCGTTGAGATAGAGCGCGGCGGCGGCGGCGAGACCGACGAGCACGCCGTAGAGCGCCTGCGCGGAGACGCCGCCGCCGATCCGGAAGCCCACCCACGCGAGCGCGGCGAGCGCCGCCACCGCGAGGACGGCCGCCGCCGCGACCCGGATCCCGCGCCGGATCCGCCACGCCTCGAGCAGGAGGAACAGAGGCTTGAAGAACTTCTTGGATGCGACCCGCAGCCGGCGCTCGAGCCACTCGTCGCCGGAGACGAGCGCCGGGCCGATCGCGGAGAACGGCCATGGCTCGGGCGCGACGCCGGTGTCCGGGAGCACCGCGCGGGCTGCGCGGTAGCCGAGCTCCTCGAGCGCGAAGCACTCGGTCTCCGAGAAGGCGTCGAGATCCGTGCGGATCCCGGCGATCAGCCGCTGCGTGCCGGCGTCGATGCCCGTGGTCGCAGGCGGCGGCCCGAACGTGTCGCGGTAGTCGGCCGCGTCCTCGGACGTGCCGAGCGGGTCGAGCGTCTCGGGCGCAATGCCCGTCTGCAGGTGGACGAACGAGAAGGAGGTGATCTCGCGATCGGCGTCGGCGTGGTAGAGCCGCTGCTCCCGGCTCTGCTTCCCCTCGATCGCGCCCACGCGCGGCAGCACGCCGACGATCGTCCCCGCGGGCTCCGACAGGTCGGGCGTCTGCGAGGAGCCGTCGCTGACGATCAGCTCGGTGCAGTGATGGTCGAGGAGGCCGTCCACGCCCTGGTTGTCCCGCACGCCGCCGTCTGTCAGCCGGACGAGGAACCGGCGTTCGCGGCCGTCGGGCTCGGCGCCGTACATGCCGCCGATCGCGAGCGGCGCGAAGCCGACCGGGAACGCGGCGGACGCGGAGACTGCGAACCCGAGCGTGAACCGCTTCCTCACCTTCTTCGGCAGCAGCTCGTAGGGGACGCGGATCAGGCGCGTGTTCTTGTCCGCGTCGAGCTCGAGCGGCTGTCGCGCCTCCGGCTCGCCGACGTACTCGGCCTCGAAGCGGAAGCTGTGGCCCGTGTTCAGCGCGGTCGAGTTGAGCACGAGGATCGGCACCGGCGCATTCCTGTGGACGTTCTCCTTCCCGGGATCGAACGTGGACGGTTGCCGGCCCTCGTTGTCCATCGGCTTGACGAGCAGGTCGCTCATGTGCACCGGCCCGCGCGCGCCGAGGACCTTCCGGTAGAGGCGCTCCTCGAAGACCGTCGCGATCAGGTTCGTGCGCGAATAGGTCGGCCAGAGCATGCAGACGACGCGGAGCCGCGCCAGCGCGCGGCCGCGGAAACTCGTCGCGACCGCGCTGCGGTACCTCCGCTCGAGGTCGCGGACGATCTCGAGATAGACCTCGCGCGTCATCAGCCGGTCGCGCACCGTCTGCAGCTGGTGCCGCAGCAGCAGGTAGTAGAGCGTTCCGACGACCGAGCCGCCGGAGACGGTCGAGATGACCTGCACGTCGCGGAGCCGGTCGAGCTCGGCGAGGCGCGCCAGCACGCCGATGTGGAAGAGCGCCGCCCGGTGACCGCCGCCCGAGAGGGCGAGCCCCAGCTTCGGCGACCGCTCCGGCTCCATGCGCGGCGACGATCCCACGACCGCCGCCTCTTGTCAACGTCA
>DASZYW010000361.1:0-4678 GCA_035545195.1 Gaiellaceae bacterium | reverse complement strand
AAGCTCGAGCTCCTGCCGGGGAACGCGCTCGACGAGGACGAGACCGCCGACCTCGTCGAGCTGGTCGAGCGCGACGCGATCGCGGCGCCCCGGAGCTCCCTCGGCCGCTACCTCGTCCGCAACTGGGACGAGCTCGCGCTCGTCGGCGGCGAGTCGCTCGTCTACTGGCTGAAGAAGCTCGTCTTCCGCAGCGCGTGGCTCGACCACCGCGTCAAGGAGGGGCTGCTCGAGGTGGGCTGGGACGACGAGGAGAACGAGTTCGCGTACGCCGACCCGAACGGGGGCCGCGCGCTGCTGGAGCTCCTCCCCACGCCGAGCTGGCACGAGCTCCAGTACCGGCCATGAGCGTCCCCCGCTGGTACGCCGCCGCCGGGCCTGCGTACCTGGCGGCGCTGCTCGCGGTGGATACGCAGTGCTCGTACGCCTGGCAGCTCGTGCTCGGTGGCGTGACCTGCGTCGTGCTCGCCGCCGCGCTCGTGCCGCTGCCGCCGCTGGCGCGCGCGCAGGCGATCGGCGTCGTCTGCTTCGCGACCGTCGGCGAGGTGACGGGGTCGCTGATCTGGGGCGTCTACCACTACCGGCTGCACAACCTGCCGCTCTTCATCCCGCCGGCGCACGGGCTGGTCTACCTGAGCGGGATCGCGGTCGCGCGGATCGTGCCGGCCCGGCGACTCGTGGCGGTCGCGGCGGCCGGGGCCGCGCTCTGGGGGCTGCTCGGGCTCACTGTCCTGCCGCGGGAGGACGTTGCCGGCGCCGTCGGCGTTCCGCTCCTGCTCGTCTTCCTCTGGCGCTCGCGGCAGCGCGCCGCTTACGCAGGCGTGTTCGTCGTGGTCGCGGCGCTGGAGCTGTACGGGACGTCGATCGGGGTCTGGCACTGGGCGCGCGAGCTGCCGGGGCTGGGCATCCCGGACGGGAACCCGCCGAGCGGCGCAGCGAGCGGCTACGTCTGGTTCGACGTGATGGGGATGCTCGTCGCGCCGTATCTCGTCGCGCTCACGCGCGGGCGAGCGATGACTTTCGCGCCGTCGCGCAGTCTCTAGGGCATGAAACTCCTCCTGACCTCCGCCGGCATCAAGAACGCGAGCATCCACGACGCCCTCGTCGGCCTCCTTGGCAAGCCGATCGCGGACTGCGACGCCCTCTGCATCCCGACCGGCCTGTACGGGCACCCGCTGGCCGGTCCTCGCCAGGCCTGGCGCGTGCTCAGCGGGCAGGAGCAGCGCGCGCCGATGGTCGGGCTCGAATGGAGGTCGATGGGGGTGCTGGAGCTGACGGCGCTGCCGAGCCTCGACGCGGAGCGCTGGGTTCCCCTCGTCAGGGAGGCCGACGCCCTGCTGGTCGAGGGCGGAGATGCCGCGTACCTGTGCCACTGGCTGCGGGAGTCGGGACTGGCCGAGCTGCTGCCGGAGCTGCACGACACGGTCTGGGTTGGATTGAGCGGCGGAAGCATGGTCCTGACGCCTCGCGTCGGCGACGAATTCGTCAGCTGGGAGTCGCCGGACGGCGACCGCACGCTCGGCGTCGTCGACTTCTCGATCTTCCCGCACCTCGACCACCCCGACCTGCCGGGGAACCGCATGGCCGACGCGGAGCGCTGGGCCGCCCGCATCGGCGGGCCTGCGTACGCGATCGACGACCAGACGGCGATCCGCGTCGTCGACGGCGCCGTCGAGGTCGTCTCCGAGGGAAGCTGGCGGCTGTTCGAGTAGTGACTACGACTCGGGCGGCACCGAGAACCCGAACCGCGCGACGCGATCCTCGGGCGAGCGGCGCAGCTCGATCCGGCGGATCGAGCCGACCGGGACGATCACCGCGTCCGCGTCGTCCTCGCGCGGCGAGCGCAGCCAGAGCGTGACCATCCCGAAGCCCGGCTCCGGCTCGATCTTGTCGAGGACAAAGCGCGAGGTGTCGGCGAGCTCGACCTCGACGACCGGCGTCTCGACACCCGTCTCCTGGGCGAAGTGGGCGATCGCTTTCAGGATGCGCTCGACGAACGCCTCGTGCGGTGCGTCGGGGACCGGGACCCAGAGGTCGGGCACGAACTCGAGACTAGCTCGTCGCCGTCTCGTGACGGTTGTACAAGCCCAACTCCCCCTGTTTGCAGGTGTTTTTACATTGGCGTCGCCACGCCACGCCAGGTGGCGACGCCAACCCACGCCAACCTCCAGGCCGGCCCGGACCGTTTGTCTAGAACAGCCGTGTCTCGGTCTCGGGCGCCGCGCCGAGATGCGCGCGGCCGAGCTTCGTGATCGTGCGCCCGCGCGGCGTCCGCTGGATGAAGCCGAGCTGGAGCAGGTACGGCTCGTAGACGTACTCGATCGTGTCGGGCTCCTCACCGAGTGAGGCGGCGAGCGTGTTCACCCCGACCGGCCCGCCGTCGTACTTGTCGACGATCGCGCGAAGGAGGTCACGGTCGAGCCGCTCCAGGCCCGCCTCGTCGACCTCGAGCAGGTCGAGCGCCTCGCGGGCGATCGCGGTGGAGATCGAACCCTGGTGGCGTACCTCGGCGACGTCGCGGACGCGGCGCAGGATCCGGTTCGCGATCCGCGGCGTCCCGCGCGCGCGACCGGCGATCTCGTCCGCCGCCTCGGCCGCGACCTCGACGCCGAGGATCCGCGCCGAGCGGGCGACGATCGCGGCCAGCTCCGCGGGCTCGTAGTAGTCGAGCCGGAACGTCATCCCGAAGCGGTCGCGCAGCGGCGAGGTCAGCAGCCCCGTGCGCGTGGTGGCGCCGACGAGCGTGAACGGCGGCAGGTCGAGCGTGAGCGTCCGCGCCGCGGTCCCCTGGCCCATGACGATGTCGAGCCGAAAGTCCTCGAGTGCCGGGTAGAGGATCTCCTCGGCGGCGCGGCTGATCCGGTGGATCTCGTCGACGAAGACGACGTCGCGCGGCTCGATCGCGGTCAGGATTGCTGCGATGTCCTTGCGCTCGAGCGCCGGGCCGGCGACGGCGCGGATGCCGACGCCGAGCTCCTCGCGGACGATGTGCGCGAGGCTCGTCTTGCCCAGCCCCGGCGGGCCGACGAGCAGGACGTGGTCGAGCGCCTCGCCGCGCGCCTTCGCGGCGTCCAGCGCGATCCCGAGCTGCTCCTTGACGCGCGTCTGCCCGACGAAGTCGTCCAGCCGGCGCGGACGGAGGCTGCGATCGAGCTCCTCGTCCTCCTCCGTGACCGCTGGCGCCAGGAACTGCGTGCTCATGCGGCTCTCTTCAACGCGAGCCGCACGCGCTCCTCCGGCGGGAGCTCCGGATCGGTGTCGGCGAGCGCCTGCTCGGCCTCGAGCACCGAGTAGCCGAGCTCGACGAGCGCGTCGCGCGCGACCAGGTGCGAGTCTCCGGACGCGGTCGCCGCGACCGGCACGCCGTCCGCGAGCTTCTCCTTCAGCTCGAGCACGATCCGGTCGGCCGTCTTCTTGCCGATGCCGGGGATCGCCATGAAGCGCGCCGAGTCGCCGCGCGCGATCGCGCGGCGCAGGTCGTCGGCAGGCGAGCCGGAGACGATCGCAAGCGCGACCTTCGGGCCGACGCCGTTCACGGTCAGGAGCTGGACGAAGAGCTCGCGCTCGGTGCGGTCGGCGAAGCCGTAGAGCTGCATCGCGTCCTCGCGGACGTGCAGGTACGTCTCGACGACGATCTCGCCGGAGCCGTCGCCCTGGCGCGCCGCAGCCGGCGTTGCGTGGACGAGGTAGCCGACGCCGTTCACGTCGAGGACGAGCCCTTCCGGCGTGTTCGCGACCGGAATGCCGCGGAGGCGGGCGATCACGCGCTCACCCGGCCAGCCTCATCAGCGGCGGCGACAGCGCATGGCAGATCGCGACGGCGAGCGCGTCGGCGGCGTGGTTCGGCGTCGGCAGCTCGGCGAGCCCGAGGATCGCCTTCACCATCCGCTGCATCTGCGCCTTCTCGGCGCGGCCGTAGCCGCAGATCGCCTGCTTGACGCGCGCCGGCGCGTACTCGGTGCACGGCACGCCCGCGTTGGCGGCCGCGACGAGCACGGCGCCGCGCGCCTGTCCGACGGAGAGCGCGATGCGGGCGTCTGCGCCGACGTACGACTCCTCCAGGGCGACCGCATCCGGCGCGTGCTCCACGATGAGCGCGGCGACGCCGTCGTAGATCGTCTTCAGGCGAAGCGCCGTGTCCTCTCCGGCCGGCGTCGACCAGCACCCGTGACCGATGGCCCTGAGGCGCCCTCCGCTTTCGTGGACGATCCCGAACCCGCAAGCAGCCGTCCCTGGGTCGATGCCGACGACTTTCACGGCTGGAGGCTAGACCGAGGGTCGGACGGTCTAGCCTGCAGACCGTGACGCTGCCGTCGGACAGGATGCGCGAGCACTACGAGGAGCGTGCCGCCGTGAAGTACGCGGAGGCGCGGCCGCTGCCGGACCCACGGGTCGACCGGAAGTTCGCGCGGATCGCGCAGCTCGTGCGGGAGCAGCTGCCGTGCGAGGCGTTCCTGGACGCGGGCTGCGGCGACGGGCGCTACTTCCGCGCCTTCGCGGGAGAGCTGCCAGAGCGGCGCGCCGGCGTCGACATCTCGGAGCGGATCCTCGAGACCGCGCGGGCGCACGATCCCGGCGCCGACCTCCGGCAGGCGAACCTCGAGCAGCTGCCGTTCGCCGACGGCGAGTTCGACCTCGTCCTCTCGACGCAGGTGATCGAGCACGTCCTCGACCCGCCGCT
>DASZYW010000360.1:0-2186 GCA_035545195.1 Gaiellaceae bacterium | reverse complement strand
CGCGACTGCCGCGCCAGCGCGGCGCCGGTGCCCTCGCCGGCGCGGGCATACGGCAGCGACGCGGCGAGGGCGACGCTCGCTCCTCGCGAGACCGCCCCGGCCGCTGCCGCGACGGCGATCGCGTGCGCGGTCCCGGCGAGGGCCGCGAGGGCGGCGGCGCGCAGCAGCAGGTCGAGCGCCAGGGCCGTGGCGCCGTAGGAGCCGATGCGGTGGTCGCGCATGATCTCCAGCGCCCGCTCACGCGTCGAGCCGCCGAGCGCGTCGGCGGTGTCCGCGACCGCGTCGAGGTGCAGGGCGCCGGTGAGTGCCGCCATCACCGCGAGCGCGACGCCGGCCGCCGCGAGCCCCGGCAGCACCTGTGCCACGCCGTAGGCGGCTGCCCCGGTCGCGGCGCCGACGCCGGCCCCGACGAGCGGGAACCACGGCGCGGCGCGGCCCACGTCCTCCGCGCCGAGCTCGACCCGGCGGCCGACGGGGATCCGCGTCAGGAACGCCACGGCGGCGAGCGCGGCCCGCAGCTCACCCATCGCGACCGAGGATCGAGGCGGCGTCCTCGAGCGCCAGCGCCCGGCCGGCGACGACGAGGTAGGCGCGGTCGGACTCGGCGACCCAGGCGGCGTTGACCCGTCCGTTCAGGTCGCGCCAGGTCCGTCCGAGCGGCGTCGCAGGCACGACGCCGAGCCCGGCCTCGTTCCCCACGACGACGGTCAGGCCCGGCCGGGCGCGGGCGGCCCGGGCCGCGACGCCGGCCTCGGCCTCGATCCGCTCGGGCCGGTCGCGGGCGAGCCGGTTGGCGCTCCAGAGGGACAGGCAGTCGACCACGAGGCAGGCGGCCGGATCGACCCCCGCGACGGCGTCGGCGAGTGCGAGCGGCTCCTCGATCGTCTGCCACTCGGGCGGCCGCTCCGCGCGGTGCCGGGCGATTCGCGCCGCCATCTCGTCGTCGCCTGCCTCGCCCGTCGCGAGGAACACCACCGGCGCCTCCTGCGCGCGCGCGAGGCGCAGCGCGAGCGAGGACTTGCCGCTGCGGGCGCCGCCCAGCAGCACGATCAGCATCGGGCGAGCGCCTCCACCAGACGGCGATTGTCCTCGCCGCGACGGACGGCCACGCGCACGAACCGCTCGTCGAGTCCCGGGAACGTCCACGCCGGCCGCACGGCGATGCCCTCCTCGCGGAGTCGCGCCACGGCGGCCGGCCCGTCCGCCAGCCGGAGCAGCAGGAAGTTCGCCGCGCCCGGCCAGACGCGCACGCCGGGGAGTCCTGCGAGCGCGCCGACGAGCCCCTCGCGCTCGGCGGTCACCTCCGCCGCGACGCGTGCCGGGGTCTCGCGGTCGTCGGCGCACGTGGCGAGCGCCGCGCACGCGAGGGCGTTGACGCTCCACGGCTGCCGGTTGGCCTCCAGGCGCTTGACCAGGTCGGGCTCGGCCAGCAGGTAGCCGGCGCGCAGGCCCGCGAGCGCCCAGAGCTTCGTCAGGCTGCGCAGCACGGCGAGACCCGGCCGGCGCGTCCCCGCGAGCGACTCCGGCTCGCCGGGCACGAAGTCCATGAAGGACTCGTCGACGAGCACGAGCCGGCCGGGGCGGAGGAGCGCGAGCAGGTGCGCACGCGCGTCGAGGCCCCCGGTCGGGTTGTTCGGGTTCCCGACGACGACCAGCTCCGCGTCCTCGGGCACGGAAGCCGGGTCGAAGCGCCACGCTCCGGGCTCGCGGAAGACGTGCCGGACGTCGGCCCCGACGGCGCGCAGCGCCGCCTCGGGCTCCGTGAACGCGGGGTGGATGCAGCAGGCCCGCCGCGGCCGCAGCGCGTGGGCGATCAGCCAGAAGACCTCGCACGCGCCGTTTGCGGCGAGGACGGCGGCCGGCTCCACGCCGTGGCGGGCGGCGATGCGGGCGCGCGCTTCGCGCTCGGAGGGGTAGGCGGTCGACGCGAGCGCGCGGCGGAGCGCCGCCTCGAGCTGTGGCGAGCGCGGGCCGGGCCAGGTGTTGACGGCGAAGTCGAGCAGCCCGGGCTCGGCGAGCGCGTCGCCGTGCAGCCGCAGGCTCACCGGCGCGCTCCGAGTGCGGCGAGGAGGACGGCGCCGAGGGTGACGGCCCGTGTGAGCCGCACGGCGCGGGCGACGTCGGCGGGTCGCGGCGTCCGCCCGGCGCCGAGCACGGGGCGGTCCTCGACGGCGTGCGCGTAGGCG
>DASZYW010000359.1:0-6136 GCA_035545195.1 Gaiellaceae bacterium | reverse complement strand
CTCCTGCCGGTCTGCTGCCGCATCCCGAGAAGCCGCGGACGGCCAGGGAGATGGCTGCGCGGCGTCGAGCGCGGCGAGCATCTTCTCGGTGAGCGGGAACTCGTCGGCCGTACGGATCTCGCGCGGCTCGCTCTTGAACGTCAGCCCGGCGCGGCTAACCCAGGTCGCCCGCCACGCGCCCGTCAGGGACGGCTTCCGCATCGTGAGCACGACGCACAGACGACCCATCTGGTCGACGTAGGTGATGCGCCCGATGTCGAGCGATTCGCCGGAGAAGAAGTCCTTGCCGCCGATGTGAAGGGTCGTGTGCCACTGGCCGGGCGCGTAGTGCTCGACGCCTGCGCGGACCTCACGCTCGAGGACGCGGCCTGCGAGCTGCTCGCCCACCGTCTCGAACGCCGTCTCGGTCGCGCTCATCGCTGCGCCTCGCTGTCCGGCAGGGTGGAGAGCCAGTCGCACGCGTCCTCGATGCTCGCGGCGATCTTCGCCGCCATGCGGTACATCAGTTCGGGCTCGAACCCCTGCTCGTCGAGGACGATGCAGGTGGGCTTGCCCGCGCCGATCGCCCAGCCGGCTTCGAGGTGCGCCGAGCGGTTGCACGGCAGAAGCAGGATGAAAGTGTCGGCCCACTCCATCGCGGCGAAGTCACTCTCGAACCCGGCGACCGCGATCGGATGGTCGAGCGCGTCGATGTACCGGCGCGGCTTCCAGGCGAGCCAGTCCGGATCGACCTCCGACCACGCGAAGCCCGTATCGCCAGGTCGCGGGTTGCGGTAGTCGTAGACCTCGTGGCCGAGCTGCCGGAGCATCTCGATGGCGACCGGCTGGTGCGGGTTGCGCCACGAGGACGCGAGGTAGATGCGACGACCGGCGCTCATGGCTTTGCCGCCTCGCCCGGCTGCGGCCCCACAGCAGCCGACTCGATACGAGCCGAGACGACGAGCCGCGTACCAGGCTCGAAGTCGCTCGCCCACGCCCGGAAGCCAGGGCCATGTACGAACCCCGTGCGCGCGGTCACGCCGTCGGGGCTCCAGAAGCGACCGTACGGTCCCTCGACGCAGACCAGGGTCGTCTCGCGGGCGTTGTGTGCGCCGATGAGGACTTCCTCTGGCTGCGAGTGCCGCACGCAGTACCAGGGCTTGCGCCGCAGTTCGATGTCCTCGGACTTCGTGCGCACCTCGTAGTGCGCGCGCTCGGTGCAGCCTTCCCAGGCGCACGGCAGAGAGACGGGCCTCATGCTCGGCTCCAGACCGGCTGATGCGCAGGGCACCAGTGGCGGCGCGTCCCGTCCGTCTCCTCGCGATGCCAGCCCTCACTCGGAGCGACGTTCTCCGCGCAGATGTAGCAGGGCCCCTCGTCCCACCGCGCCGGCTCGCTCGGTTCCTTGGCTGCTGCCGCGAACGGCTTGCCCTCGCAGTAGCAGGGCTCCGCGAGCACCCTGTCGAGAACTTCGATCGCGGTCTGCTGCTCGGCCGTCATCGCGAGTGGCCGAAGCTCATCGAGGTAGACGTTCCGCTGTCCAGTCTCGGCAAGCGTTGGCAAGCCGCGCACGCACTCGGGCAGCGTCTCGGCGGTCTGTGCGGGAAGCGACGGCGGCGAAGCGAGCAGATCGCGAACCCGGGCGCACGCCTCATGCAAATCGCCATGAGCGCACATCGCCGCGTGGGCGACCTCAAGTGCCTCTCGTAGCCGCGCAACCACTACCAGGGCACGATCGGTCTGATCCATCGCTTGATCGCGTTGCCGCTCGATCGCGCTCACGAACTCGTCATCGAGCGCCGCAAGCATCAGCTCGCACTCAGCCGGCTTGAACGCCGTCGACCAATCGCTCGCCGCGCCATAGCGGAGCTTCGCGAACACATCCGAGATCGACGCCTCCATTACGCGGCCGCCTGCACTTCCAGCTCCGCGATCCGCTCCACAAGACCCGCCTCCGACCGCCGCAGCCGCCGCAGCCGATCAAGCGCGCGCTCATGCGCATCCGGACCCACCGACTCCGCATCGAGCAGCCGACGGATCATCTCGCGCGTCTCCACGAGCTCCACCCGCAGATCCTCGACACCGCAGAGAGGCAGCCAGCTCACAGCGCCCTGATCCCCTCGATCAGCCGACGCGCGTCCAGCTCGCCCGCCATCATCCGAGCGGGATCGTCGAGCTCGTCGCCGAGCCCCTCGAGCGCGGCGCGCTCCTGGTCGAACTCGAAGTCCGGCTCCGGCTCGTCGCGTCCGTCGCGAGCGTCCTTGACCACGACGGCCACGCCGAGCGCCGCAGTGAAGAGCGCGAGCATCGTCTCGATCACGACCGCACCCCACACCCGGCCGCGCACCGCGCAGCGCCCGACTCGACGTCGCGCAGCATCCGACCGCCGCAGCGACCGCACGCGTCATCGTCGTGCGCCTTGACCGAGTGGCCGACGTTCGAACCGTAGAGCGCCTCGGTCATCGCCTGCGCCGTGTCGAAGAGGTGCCGGCCGAGCGGGCTCATCCGGTCGCGCGGGTCAGGCTGCACGCGAGACCTCCTGCCACACCCGGCCGCGCTCCTCGTCAGTGAGATCAGAGGCGCTCGCCTTGTCGGGGAACAGCGCCTTGCCGGCCGCGACGACCGACGAGCGCGAGATCCCGGCGGCCTGCAACTTCTCCTTGAGCTGCTCGACCGTGAGCGGCTCGACGTCGGCGCTCGCCGCGTGGGCTGCAGGCGCGGTGACCCCCCGCGCACTCGCAGCACCGGCAGCCCACGCGGCCAACGCCCTCCCCGTCTCCTCGCTCAGCGGCTCATCGAGCTTCACGAGCGGCCGGTGCTCCTCCTCGAGTTTGATCGGCCGCGGGACCCCGGGCCGGTCGGCCATCAGGAGGAACGAGAGCGTCATCTCGAACGGCAGGTTCTTCTCGGAGATCGGCACCCACCCGTCGAGCCCGGTCAGCGTCGCCTTCGGCACGATCTCGATACGGCCGTTCGAGCCGCGCACCGCCTCGACCTTCGGCTCGGCGCGGAAGCACAGGATCACGTGCGCCTCCACCTGGAGCAGCCGCGTGACCATCCGCTTGTGCGCCTTCTTCGGCTCGATCCACGACATCAGCCGGCGCGACTCCTCGCCGCGCATCAGCTCCTCTTGCCAGTCGAGACAGCCGCCGTCGCCGTACCACTCGTGCGACGCGGAGTCGACGACGATCACGCGCTGCATCGCTGGGACGCCTGCCTTCTTGAGATGCTCGACACCCGCGGCGATCGCGTCGGTGTAGGCGTCCGGACGGAACGGCGCGTGGATCTCGCCGACCTGCAACTCGGGGAACCGGTCGGCGTAGTGGCTCATCCGGCCGTTCTCGGTATCGATGCCGACGAACGGCTTCCCGCCGGCCAGCCCGCGGCCGAGACGGAGCGAGCTCATCGTCTTCCCGCTGCCCGTGCCGCCGGCGACGCTGACGAGCAGCATCACGTCGCCGCGCTTGGCCGGACGGAAGGTGATCGTCACGGCCTGGCGTCCCGCAGCGCGTTGATGATCCAAGGCGGCGTCGGCAGCCCGAGGTCGCACGCCCTCCGGAGATCCCTGGCGGCCATCGTGGCGTCGCTCGACGAGAGCCCGACGTGCTCGAACGCAGCGATCACGTCGCCGTCCGACCCGGGACAGAAGAGATCGCGGAGGAAGACGAGCAGCCTCTTCACGCGGCCATGTCCTCGCGCGCCTCGCGCTCCAGCCACCGCGCCTCAGCCCACGCCGGCGACTCCGCGAACGCGACCCGGCGCGTGTACCCAGGCCACCGGCCCGTCGACGTCGCCAGCTTCCACGTCGCGAGCGCGAAGCCGATCTTGTCGTCCGCCAACGCAGCCATCGACGGCGCGAGCGACACGACCGACAGTGCGTACGGCGGCTTGTTCTCGACCACGACGAACCGGAACTCCGGCTCGACCCCGGTCAGCGCCTTCACGCCGCGCGCGTGGAACCGCGCCTCGATGTCGGCGCCGATCGTGAGCATCGTCCGCGTCCACGCCTCCGGATTCGCCGACGCGGCGGTCGTCTTCAGGTCGTCGATCGCCAGGTGGTCGTGCCGAAGCCAATCGATCCGCGACCGGCACAGCACGCCGTCCTCCTCCCACACCACGGTCTGCTCCGGACGACCGTCCGTGAAGAGCGGCGGGTCGGCCTCATGCGTGGCGATCTGCTCGCGGATCGCGGCGACCATCTCGCGCACGCGGCGGTCCTGGTCGACGAGGAGCGGGATGCGGCCGGCGGCGCGTGCCTCTTCGCGCTGCTGCTGCGCGACCTTCGTCCGCCAGTCGGGCGCGTAGACGACCTCGATGATGTCGTCGCCCTGGAGGAACAGCGAGTGGGCAGCGGTGCCGACGTCGAACTTCTCCTCGCCGTCGCGCTCGACCTTCGGGCCGAGCTTCGGATGCGCCGCGCGCGCATGCGCCGGCGACTGCTCGCACAGCACATGCGCGATCGACGCCGACAGCGACGGCCGATCACACGGATCGGCGTGGTACTCGTCGGCGGTCAGCGCATGGATACCGGCGGCGATCGTCACACGAGCCCCACGAGCAGATGGATCGTGTAGCCGATCCCGGCCCACATCGCGAGCGCGACCGGAAGCCCGATCGCGATCCCCTTGATCGCCATCAGAAGCCCCTCTCCTGCGCGACCCGGCGGACGCGCAACGTCAACACCGCGACGAGCTCTGCGTGCTCCTGCCGGTGCTGCTCGTCCCATTCGGCCGGTGTGGCGTCGAGGAGACGTGCGAGCACGGCGGGCGCCTCCGGGAGCGCGAGGAGATCCTCGTTCGTCCAGGTGCGCGGCGCCGGGATCACGCAGCGCTCCGATCACGATCGAGCGCCTCGCGGAAGTCTGTCTCCGCCGCCTCGAGCATCTCGGACGCGCCATCCTGGTCACCGGCCTCCAGGAGCGCGATCGCGAGACCGACGTTCGTGCGGAGCTGCTTGAGCGCTGCGATCAGGTTCCTCACCGTGCCGCTCCTTCACGGATCTCCGCGACGGCCTCGGCGGCCGCCTGGCGGATCGCCTCGCGAGCCTGCTCGACGAGCACCTCGACGAGGTTCTCCGCGGCTGCGCGGAGCGCGACCGACGGCTCGCCCTGGTCGACGCGGAAGAAGTCGAGCGGCTTCTTCGTCGCCCGCGCGATCCGCTCGAGCGTCTCGAGGTCGGGCTCGTTCTGGCCGTTCGTGATCCGGACGATCGTGCGGCGCTCGAGACCGGCCTCGCGGGCGAGAGAGCTGTTGTTGAGCCCGGCCTCGTCGCGTGCTTCGCAGACGAGAGCGCCGACTGAAGCGGCACGGTTGCTGGTCTTCATCGCCAAGGTGGGACATAGATAGCACACTCAATACCCCAGGGTCAAGTAGTGCACCACCGATGCCACTATCGGGACGGGGCATCCCTGGCGCAACATGTGTCCCCGTGGGCAACACGGCAGAGGTACCGAGCGACGGCGAAGCACTCCGCGACTGGCTCCGACACCTGAAGGAGCAGTCAGGAGCCAGCTACGCGGAGATCGCCCGAGGCATCGACGAGGAGGAGCGCACCGTCAAGCGATGGATGACGGGCCAGAACCCGGCGATCCCGCGTGGCGACTCGCTGCTCAGGCTCCTCGACTTCTTCGGCGTCACGCTCAGCGAGCCGCCACCAGGCGCCGTCGTGACGTCGCTCAGCGGAGAGCTCCGCGAGATCAGGAACGCGATCGCGCACGGAGCCTGGTCGCCGCTGAAGGTGCTATCGCCGGCCGACGCAGAACTCTGGAACGAGCTCAACGGGAACCACGACCTCGACGACGAGCAGCTCGCCGCGAAGCTCGGGTTCGCGACCGTCGAGGAAATGAGTGCGCGCCGCCGGGAGCTTGCGCGTCGGATCGCAAGCGACGCTGAGACTCAGGCATTCGTTCTCGAACGGTTCGCGGGCCTCGATCCGAACGATCTCAGTCGTCGAGACGACCGCCTTGAAGCACTCGAAGCGAAGGTCGATGAGATGGCGCAGGCAACGGCCGAAGCGCTGGCGAGCCTGGCAGCGGCCATCGACGGCCTATCAGCTCAGCTACCGCGAGCAAAGCCCGGTAGCCGGCGTCGGAAGGCGGCCGGGGACGAGTGACGTCGGCCGCTAGTAGCTGCTCTGAGTCCAAAAACATCGCCTGCCT
>DASZYW010000358.1:0-7260 GCA_035545195.1 Gaiellaceae bacterium | reverse complement strand
AGGTAGCAGTGCAGCTCGGGGTCGCGCTCGCCGATCGCGTCCAGGTACGCGGCGAAGAGCTCCGGGCCGGAGACCTCCTTCGCGTCGAGGAGCTTCTTCGCTCCCTCCGCGGTCAGGCGCAGCGTGTCGATCACGAGCCTGCGGGCGGGACGCGGAACATGTCGCCGTCGCGCTCGGGCGCGTTCGCGAGCGCGTCGTCGAGCGAGAGCGACTCGTGCGGCTCGTCCTCCGCCCAGACGTTGACGAGCTCGAGCGGGTGCGAGGTCGGCGGGACGTCGGCCAGGTCGAGCTCCGAGACCTTCGAGACCGCGGCGAGGATGTCGTTCAGCTGGGCGCCGAGGCGCTCGAGCTCGTCGTCGCGCAGCTCGAGCCGCGCCAGGTGGGCGACGTGGAGGAGCTGGTCTCTGTCGATGCCTGCCATGCCTTCGATCCTTCCAGAAATGCGAAAGGCCCCTGTCGGGGCCCTTCGCTTGGTGTTCCGACAGTGTCTCTAGATCGCCTGGACGTTCGCGGCCTGTGCGCCCTTCGGGCCTTGCACGACCTCGAACGACACCCGCTGGCCTTCGGTCAGCGACTTGTAGCCGTCCATTCCGATCGCCGAGAAGTGGACAAACACGTCATCGCCGCCTTCGCGCTCGATGAAGCCGTAGCCCTTCTCGTTCGAGAACCACTTTACGGTGCCCTCAGCCAACCATTCCTCCCTTACAAAACAACGACGACCCGGGCACCGAGTCGCCGACCGGTCATGAAGCAGCCGGATCTTAGCTCAGTTTGCGGCTTGTGCAACAGGGATTCCGCGCCGCGCCCGCGCGGCGGTGACCGTGTTCTGCATCACCATGGCGATCGTCATCGGGCCGACTCCGCCCGGCACCGGCGTCATGTAGGCGGCCCGCTCCACCGCGCCGGGGTCGACGTCGCCGAGCACCTTGCGCGACCCCTCCTCGCGGTTCATGCCGACGTCGATCACCGTCGCGCCCGCCTTGACCATGTCGGCGGCGATCAGGTGCGTGCTCCCGACGGCGGCGACGAGGACGTCCGCGTCGAGCGTGTGCCGCTGCAGGTCCTGCGTGCGCGAGTGGCAGATCGTCACGGTGGCGTTCCGCTGCAGCAGGAGGTGCGCCATCGGCTTGCCGACGATCGCGGAGCGGCCGACGACGACGGCGCGGGCGCCCTGCAGCTCGATCGCGTACTCGTCGAGCATCCGCATGATCCCGAGCGGCGTGCCCGGGACGAGCGTCGGCCGGCCGAGGTAGAGGCAGCCCGCGTTGTACGGGTGGATGCCGTCGACGTCCTTCGCCGGCGAGATCGCCTCGATCACCCGGTTCTCGTCGATGTGGTCGGGGAGCGGGAGCTGGACGAGCAGGCCGTCGATGGCGTCGTCGGCGTTGATCTCGGCGATCGCGGCGAGCACGTCCGCCTCGCTCGTGTCGCCGGGGAGCTCGATGTCGCGCGCCTCCATGCCGGCCGCGACGGCCGCCTTCTGCTTGAGGCCGATGTAGATGTGCGACGCGGGGTCGTCGCCGACGAGGATCGTGGCGAGCCCGACCTGGCCAAGCGCGGCGACGTCGGCGGCGACCTCCTGGCGCACGCGCTCGCCGAGCGTCTTGCCGTCGATCAGCGTCGCCGTCACGGCCATCAGCCTAGTAGGCGAGAATGCCGCGATGGTTCGGCTTCCCCGCAAGAACGACCCGGCCTCGGTGCGCGCGCGCCAGGAGGCGCTCGGGCTGCCCGAGGCGGACGTCTCCGCGTACGTGAAGGCGGCCGAGTCGGTGACCGGGCTCGTGGAGATCCCGGTCTCCGTCGCCGAGCTCTCGATCTTGCTCGGCGCGTACGAGCTCTCGGAAGACGGCGCGCTCGTCGAGACGGGGCGCGAGCTCGAGGAGGTCGTCGTCCCGCTCGCGCACACCGAGGGCGGGCTGACCGCCTCGTTGCAGCGCGGCGCGAAGGCGGTCGAGGCGTCCGGCGGCTTCCGAACGTACGTGATCGCGGACCGAATCACTAGAGCATCCTGCTTCGTCTGCAAGTCGGCGGGAGACGCGCTCGCGCTCGCGCGCTGGGTCGAGGAGCAGGTGCCGACGATGCGCGAGTTCCTGCGCGCCGCCGACCACCCGGAGATCTCCCGCTTCGCGATCCTGCGCGAGGCGAAGACGCACGTGGTCGGGCCGATGTGCCACGTCCTCTGGCGCTTCACCACCGGCGACGCGGTCGGAGCGAACATGATGACCCGCAACGCCTACGCGCTGAACATGGCGTACGTGCTCCCGCAGGCGCCGGTCGCGATCGAGCGCGCGCTGCTCGAGGCGAACATGGGCGGCGACAAGAAGCCGTCCTTCGAGTTCTTCCAGAGCGGGCACGGCAAGACCGTGATCGCGGAGACGACGCTGACCGAGTCGGCGATCCAGCGCGTGCTGCGCACCACGCGCGAGGACCTCGAGGATCTCGCGTGGGCGGGGACCCACGGCGCGGTCGCCTCGGGGATGCAGTCGGTCGCGTTCACGCCCGCGTCGGCGATCGCAGCGGTGTTCGCGGCGACCGGCCAGGACCTCGGCATGGTCGGCACGAGCTCGATGGCGCACGGCGCCGAGCACCGCGCCGAGAACGGCGGGCTCAACGTCTCGATCCGCTTCCCCGGGCTCGAGGTCGGCACCGTCGGCGGCGGCACAACCCTGCCGACGCCGAGGCGCTGGCTGGAGCTGATGGGCTGCGCCGGCCCGGGCAAGGTCTACCGCTTCGCGCAGATCGTCGCCGCGGCGGCGCTCGCGCTCGAGATCAGCGCCTCGGCCGCGATGGCGACCGCCGGCAGCGAGAACTTCTTCCGCGCCCACTTCGAGCGCGGCGGGATGCGCTAGTAACAGTCTGTTACTAGCTCGAGCCCGGTGCTGCGCATGGAGCTACGCGGCCTCGCGACGCACCAAGTAACAGTCTGTTACTTGTTGGGGCGTCGGCCGAGCAGCCGTGCGAAGTTGATCGAGTAGCCCCACCCGTACGCCTTCGGGACGAAGAGGTGCGGGTTGGCGGGATCCCAGGCGCGGCTCTTGATCTTCTGTGCGGAGGGCCGCCGCCAGTCGAACGGCAGCCCGAGGAAGCGTCCTGTCCTGCTCATGGCTTCAGGGTACGCCGCAGCTCAGCCGGCGGGAAGCCGGACGTCGCTCACGTCGAGCCCGAGCGAGTTCGCGAGGCGGATGCCGTGGTTCAGCTCCTGCTCGAGGCGCTCGCGGTCGCGGGCCTCCATCAGCGTCCCGATCATCTCGCGCGCCTTCGGGCGCCAGAGGACGTGCTTCGCGAAGATCGGCAGCATCGTGTTGGCGGCTTTAACGAGGTGGTCGCGCACCTTCTTGCCGGCGCCGTCGAGCAGGACGCGCTCGTACGCCATGCCGGCGCCGTGGTGGATGCCGTCGTCGATCGCGAGCCGGTTGCACAGGTTCTCGAGGATCGTCCCGCGCGACGACTTCGCGATCAGCCGGAAGCGCGGGATGATCAGCCGCTCGAAGAACACCTGCATCAGGAAGACCTTCTCCTCGAGCAGGTCGGCCTCGAGGAACATGTGCGCGAGCTCGTCGAGGAACGGGTCGCGCTCCCCCTCGCCGCCGACCTGGCCGATCAGGCGCAGCCACGCCTCGGTGTGGCGCGACTCGTCCTGCACCATCGTCGAGTAGTAGAGGCGCGCCTCCGGGTCGGGCGCCGCGCTCAGCAGCTGCGACGCCATCTCGCAGGCGAAGACGTCGGCCTGGAGCTGCTGCATGATCACCGAGCGCCAGATGTCGCGCCGGCGCGCCTGCCGCTCCGCCGACCCCTTCCCCTCCGGGACGAACGGCAGCTCGCCCCACGGCACGTCGTCGACCTGCCACTCCTGGTGCTTGGCCAGGTGGTAGAAGCGCAGGACGCCGGCGTACTCGGCCCGCTCCTCGGGGATCGGCTCGGCGCTCATGCCCCGGACCTTAACCTTCGCGCGTGATCGCGCTCGTCTTCAGCTACGAGGTCCGGGACGCCGCCGAGTTCGAGCGCGCCTACGGGCCGGCCGGCGAGTGGGCCGACTTCTTCCGCCAGGGCCGCGGCTACGTCGGGACCGAGTTGTTGCGCGACGTGGAAGCCCCAGGCCGATACCTCGTCGTCGACCGCTGGGAGTCGGTGGACGCGTACAACGCCTTCGTCGCCGAGCACCGCGACGACTACATGGCGCGCGTCGACGACACGCGCTTCCACTACGACTCCGAGCTCCGCTTCGGGACGTTCGAGTCGGTCTGGGACGACTAGAGCCCGACGACGAGCTCGAGCTCGGGGCCGTGCCAGCGCGCCTCCGCGCCGCGGAGCAGCGCGACGGCCGGCGGGTTGTCGCTCATGACGAAGGCGTGCAGCTCGCGGATGCCCGCGGCGCGGGCGAGCGCGGTGAGCTCGTCGACGAGGACGCGGCCGATGCCGCGGCCCTGGTACTCGTCGGCGACCGCGAACGCGATCTCCGCGGAGGCGCCGTCGCGCGCGAGCCGCGCGACGCCGGCCGGAAGCGGATCGCCGTCGACGTAGGCGACGAGCGCGTGGTGCGTCGCGTCGACGCGGGCGAGCTGCGTCAGCTCCGCGTCGGAAAGCCGCGGCTTCGCCCCGCCGAAGCGCTGGCGCCGGGACTCGTCGCCGAGCCGCTCGAAGAGGACGCGGATCGTCTCTGTCTCGCCGTTGCCGAGCGTCCGGATCGTGATCCCGTCGAGGAAGCGTGTCTGCATGGCTCCACCTTGCCGACGGGCCATCGGGCTGCGCGTCGCCCGCGCGGGCCATCTTCGCGGAATGACCCGACCGGGCCATGCGTCGAACGGGCCAGTCGGCGATGATGGCCCGCATGGACCAGGAGATCCGCTTCACCGAGGCGGCCGGCCGCCGGCTGGCCTATGCGACCGTCGGCGACGGGCCGCAGCTCGTCTTCGGCTCCCCGTTCGTCTCGCACCTCGAGGCGGAGTGGGAGCAGCGCGAGGCGCGCGACTTCTACGCGAAGCTCGCCGAGACGCACCGCGTCGTCCGCTACGACCGGCTCGGCTGCGGGCTCTCGGAGCGCACGCTCCACGAGCGGCCGACGCTCGAGCTGGACGCCAGGGCGCTGGAGGCGGTGATCGTCGAGAGCGGCGGCGGCCCGGCGACGGTGTTCGCCAGCTCGTGCGCGATGCACACCGTCGTCACGCTCGTTCGCCGCCGGCCGGAGCTCGTGGGACGGATCGTCGTCCACGGCGGCTACGCGGCGCGGGACGACATCCCGGAGGCGACCCGCCGCTCGCTGATCGAGTTCGCCCGGACGAATTGGCCGCTCGCGACGCAGATGTTCGCCGGCCTCCACGACCCGCGTGCGCCGCGCGACGAGGTGGAGCGGTTCGGTCGCTACCTCCGCCACGCCGCCGACCCGGACGTCGCCGCGGCCTACCTCGAGCTCGACCTCTTCTCAGACCTGCGCCCGCTGCTCCCTGCGGTGACGGCGCCGACGCTCGTCGTGCACCGGCGCGGCGACCGCACCGTCCCGATCGGACGCGGCCGCGAGCTCGCGTCGCTCCTGCCGAACGGCCGCTTCGTCGCGCTGAACGGCGACGCCCACGTCGTCTGGATGGAGGACACGCGCGACGTGCGCCGCGCGCTGGCGGGGTTCGTCGGCGAGCCGGAGCCGGCTGCGCGGAACGGAGACTCGCCGCTCTCGCGGCGCGAGACCGAGATCCTGCGCCTCGTCGCGGAGGGCCTCTCGAACCGGGAGATCGCGAGCTCGCTCGTGCTCAGCGAGCACACCGTGCACCGGCACATCGCGAACATCCTCCGCAAGCTCGGCCACTCGACGCGCGCCGCGGCCGCCGCGCACGGCGCCCGGCTCGGCCTCGTCTAGGGCTCAGCAGATCCGCGGCAGCGGGTCGCCGACGAGCATGTCGACGATGCGCGTCCCGAACGGCGTCCGCGCGAGGACGAACGGCTGCGTGTCCTCCTCCAGCTCGCCGATCAGCGCGGCGTTCTCGCCGAGCGGGTGCGCGCGCAGGAGCGCGAGCGCCTTGTCCGCCGCCTCCGGCGAGACGACCGCCACGAGCTTGCCCTCGTTCGCGACGTAGAGCGGGTCGATCCCGAGCAGCTCGCAGGCCGCACGGACGTCGTCGCGCACCGGGATCGCCTGCTCCTCGATCCGCACGGTCAGCCCGGCGCCGAGCGCGAGCTCGTTCAGCGTCGTCGCGAGGCCGCCGCGCGTCGGGTCGCGCATCCAGCGCAGCTCCGGGCCGAGCGCACAGAGCTCGGCGGTGAGCCCGTTCAGCGGCGCCGTGTCGCTCTGCACGTCCAGGGCGAGCCCGAGGTTGCCACGGGCGATCATCACCGCGATCCCGTGCTCGGCGATCCCGCCGGAGACGAGCACGCGGTCGCCGGCGCGTACGTGCTCGAGGCCGAGCACCGCGCGGAGGTCGAGCAAACCGATGCCCGCCGTCGTCACGAAGAGACCGTCGGCGGCGCCGCGCTCGACCACCTTCGTGTCCCCGGCCGCCACGGCGACACCGGCGGCGGTCGCGGCGCCCGCCATCGACGCGACGAGCGCGCGCAGCTCGTCCACCGGGAAGCCCTCCTCCAGCACGAACCCCGCGGTCAGCGCGAGCGGCGACGCACCCGAGACGGCCAGGTCGTTGACCGTGCCGTTCACCGCGAGCTCGCCGATGTCGCCGCCCGGGAAGCGGAGCGGCCGGACGACGTACGAGTCCGTCGTGAGCGCGATCCGCGTCCCGTTCTCGCCGACGATCGCGGCGTCGCCGAGCGGCTCCAGCAGCGGGTTGCGCAGCTCCTCGAGGAAGAGGCCCTCGACGAGCCGGCGCGACGCCTTGCCGCCGGCGCCGTCCGCGAGGGTGATCACGTCGGCGCTCACGCCACGCGCTCCCGGTGGCGCCCGTACGCGTAGTAGGCGGCGCAGGCGCCCTCGCTGGAGACCATGCACGTCCCGAGCGGGCGCTCCGGCGTGCACGCCGTCCCGAAGACCGAGCACTCCCACGGCTTCGCGCGGCCGCGCAGGACGTCGCCGCAGCGGCAGGCCTTCGGATCCTCGATCCGCGCGCCGGGAACCTCGAAGCGCCGTTCCGCGTCCCAGTCCGCGAGCGCGTCGACGATGCGGAGGCCGCTGCGCGGGATCGCGCCGAGGCCGCGCCACTCGAAGTCCTCGCGCACGGTGAACGCCTCCGCGAGGGCCGCCAGCGCCTCCGGGTTCCCGGCCGCGCGGACGACGCGCCCGTACTCGTTCTCCACCTCGGCGCGGCCCTCGCGCAGCTGGCG
>DASZYW010000357.1:0-14407 GCA_035545195.1 Gaiellaceae bacterium | reverse complement strand
GCCGACGAGCGAGGGGTCGCCGAAGCGGCGGTCGGCGATCGCCGGGAAGAGCGCCAGCGGCATCCCGAAGATCATCGCGTTGGTGTCCACGAGGAAGAAGCCGAGGATCACCTTCTCGCGGACGACGAAGCGGAAGCCCTCACCGATCGAGCGGAGGCTGGGCCGGTCGGCGTCGGGGTGCGGCTCGACCGGCGGCAGGCCCCAGAGCGCGACGACGGTCGCGGCGAAGGAGACGGCGCCGACCCCGTAGACGACCGCGAGCCCGAAGGACCCGATCAGGACGCCCGCGATCGCGGGGCCGGCGACGCCGCCGATCCCGTAGTAGATCGAGTCGAGCGCGGACGCCTTCGCGAACGCCTCCTCCGGAAGCAGCCGCTGCGGGAGCGACCGCATCGCGCCCACACCGGCGCTGAAGCAGGCCTCGACGCCGGTCGCGAGCACGAAGATGGCGACGATGCTCGGGTGCGGCAGGAGCGCGTCGACGACGAGCCCCGCGACGAAGAGCGCCTGCAGCGTCTCGGTCACGAGCAGCATCCGGCGCCGGTCGAAGGCGTCCGCGACCGCGCCGCCCAGCAGCGTCAGCGTCAGGAGCGGCACCAGCGCCGTCAGCGAGAAGAGCCCGAGCGCCAGCGTCGAATGGGTCAGCTCGTAGACCTGGTACGGGAGCGCCACGAGCGCGACCTCGCTCCCGACGAACGTGATCGACTGCCCGATCCAGAGCCGGCGGTAGTTCGGGTGGTCGCGGAGCGGCGAGACGTCGACCGCGAGCCGCGCGGCGAGCCCGCGCCACGACGGACGCTCCTCGGTCGGGCGCGGCTCCACTCAGAAGAGCTGCTCGGGCTCCGGCGGACGCGCCGTGCGCTCGAGCACGCGCCGCGCGCGGCGTCCGAGGTCGGCCAGGTCGAAGCGGCCCTCCTCGGCGGCGCTCGCGACGCGCTCCGCGAGGTCGAGCGCCTCGTCCAGCACGGCGCTGCTCGACGAGTCCTGGCCCATCTCGGCGAGGATCGTCCGCTCGGTGCGCGAGGCGACGATCGCGTCCGGGACGCCGTCGACCCAGACGCGCGTGCGCTTCCCGTGTCCACGCTCACCCTCACCGAGCGGCTCGAGCGCGTAGATCCGGTCGGCTCTCGCCCACTTGCCGAAGCCGAGGAAGACCATCCGCTCCGCCATGCTGCGGACGCTACTCCAGGAAGGTGTCGTCGTGCGAGTACGGCGGCGCGCAGCAGCAGAGGAAGACGAGCTCGCTCGTACCGTCGTTCTCGAACGTGTGCCACGCGCCGGCCGGGATCAGCGCAGCCTCGCCACGGGCGAGGCGCTTCGTCTCGCCGTCGATCTCCAGCGAGCCGGAGCCCTTCGTGACGACGTAGATCTCCTCGGTGCGGCCGTGGTAGTGGCGCTCGGTCGCCTGGCCCGGCTCGAGGGTCGCCTCGGCGAGGCTCTGCAGCTCCGTGTGGTGGAGCTCGCGGATCGTCGACCCGTCCTTGGTGGTGAATGCCGCGACCCGGTCCGGGTGGGCGACCTTCACAGGACGGAGGCGAGCACCTCGGCGACGCGCTCCTGCGAGGGGCCGTCGAGGGCGGTGAAGAACGGGAGTGCCATGCTGCGTGAGCTCACGTCCTCGGAGACCGGGCACATCCCCTCGCGGAAGCCGTAGCGCTCGCGCATGTACGGCTGCAGGTGGATCGACGGGAGGTAGCGGTTGTAGCCGATGCCCTCGCGCTCGAAGGCGGCAATCGCCCGCTCGCGCGTCTCGTTGTCCGGCAGGAGCACGACGTACACGAACCAGGAGCGGACGTGGTCGGCGTCGTCGGCGCACGGGAGCTCGACGGCGTCGAGGCCGCGGAGGAGCTCGTGGTAGCGCGACGCGACCGCGGCGCGGCGCTCGAGGATCTCGTCGAGCCGCTCGACCTGGCCGACGCCGATCGCGGCCGTCACGTCCGAGATCCGGTAGTTGAAGCCGACGCGGACGTGCTCGAGCCAGCCGCCCGAGTCGCCGCGGCCCTGGTTGCGCAGCGAGCGCAGCAGGCGCCACTCCTCCTCGGAGTGGGTCGTGACGATGCCGCCCTCCCCGGTCGTGATCTGCTTGTTCGGGTAGAAGGCGAAGACGCACGGAGCGCCGTGCGAGCCGATCGGGCGGCCCTTGTACTCGGCGCCGATGGCCTCGCAGGAGTCCTGGATGAACGCGAGTCCGTGGCGGTCGGCGATCGCGCGCAGCTCGTCGAGCTCGCACGGATAGCCGTAGATGTCGACGGCGACGATCGCCTTGGTGCGCGACGTGATCGCCGCCTCGACCGCCGCCGGGGTCAGGTTGAGCGTCCGCGGGTCGATGTCCGCGAAGACCGGCACGCCGCCCTCGTAGACGAAGCAGTTCGCGCTCGCGGCGAACGAGTACGGAGAGGTGATCACCTCGTCGCCCGCGCCGATGCCTGCGGTGATCGCGAGCAGGTGCAGTCCGGCGGTTCCGGAGGAGACCGCCGCGGCGTACGGCGCACCGACGCGCTCGGCGACGAGCTCCTCGAAGCGGTCGACCATCGGGCCGAAGGAGAGGTACCGCGAGCGCAGCACCTCGAGGACGAGCTCCTCTTCCCGGTCGGACAGGTAGGGCCCCGAGAGCGGGACCTCGCGGATCTCCTGCTTCACGCCTGCTTCACGCCTGCTTGGCGGCCGGCGCGTACTCGAGCCAGTGCGCCCAGCGCTCGCTCCGGCCGTGCACCGTGTCGAGGTACGCCTCCTGGATCTCCAGCGTCACCGGGCCGGGCTCGCCCTTGCCGACGGTCTGGTCGTCGACCTCGCGCACCGGCGTGACCTCGGCCGCGGTGCCGCACATGAAGACCTCGTCGGCGAGATAGAGGTCGGCGCGGATCAGCTGCTTCTCCACGACGCGGTGACCGAGGTCCTGCGCGACCTGGATGATCGTGTCGCGCGTGATCCCCGGCAGGATCGAGGCGGAGAGGTCGGGCGTGTAGAGGACGCCGTCGCGGACCATGAAGATGTTCTCGCCCGGGCCGTCGGCGACGTAGCCGTCGCTCGTGAGCAGGATCGCCTCCTCGTAGCCGGCGCGCCGCACCTCCATGGTCGCGAGCATCGAATTGAGGTAGATGCCCGTCGCCTTCGCGGTGTGCGGGATCACGTTCGGGCCGATGCGCTGCCAGCTCGAGATCTTGGCGCGGATGCCGCGCGCGAGCGCCTCGTCGCCGAGATAGGTGCCCCAGGGCCAGCTCATCACGGCGACGTCGATCGGGTTGCCGCTCGCCGAGACGCCTAGCTCGCCGTAGCCGTAGAACGCGACCGGGCGCAGGTAGCAGGACGGGAGCTCGTTCGCCGCGATCAGGTCCCAGCAGGCGGTGCGGAGCTCGTCCACGGAGTACGGCAGCTCCATCCCGAGGATCTGGGCGGACTGCGCCAGGCGCTGGAGGTGCTCCTGCAGCCGGAAGATCGCGCTGCCCCGGTCGGTCTCGTAGGCGCGGATCCCCTCGAACACGCCGGAGCCGTAGTGAAGGCCGTGCGTGCCGACGTGGACGGTCGCGTCCGCCCAGTCGACCAGCTCGCCGTTCATCCAGATCTTCGTCGTCTCGCGCATGAGAGCGTCCCTTTCGTTGGCGGCGCCGGAATCGTACCCCTCGCGCCCGCCGCCAACCTCCGCGCGGACTACTGGTCGCTCAGGTCGGCGGGGACGGCGTTGGTCAGCCGCAGGAGGTCGACCGGCGCCAGTCCCGCCATGTGCCGGTCGGAGCCCGCGCCGACCCAGACGTGCTCGTGCGCGAGCAGCTCGTGCGCGATCAGGATGCGCGCGACGCCTGGAGCCGGGAAGGGCGCGACGCCTCCGGGCTCGAAGCCGGTCGCCGCGAGCACCTCCTCGGGAGAGCCCACGCGCGCCTTCTTCGCGTCCGCCGCGGCGGCGACCTTCTGGGCGTCGGCGCGCCGGTCGCCGGGGACGAGCGCGAGCGTCGGCCTGCCGTCGCAGATGAAGAGGAGCGACTTGACGATCTGCGCCGGCGCGCAGCCGACCGCCTCGGCCGCGAGCGCGGCGGTCGGCGTCCCCTGCGGGAACTCCTCGACGCGGCCGTCCACCCCGCTCGTGCGCAGGGCCGACGCGACCCGCTCGACCGGCTCCGGCCACCGCTCCACGCGACGAGCGTACCCGTGCGAAACGGTCGTGCGTTTTCAACGTGGGAGACGACCACAACCGAAGGGAGACGATCGAAGCCGTGGACGAGCACGAACGGCGTGCCACGACTGAAGCACTGTTCCGCGACGTGAACGAGCGGATCGCGGAGAGCGCGGAGCGGTTCGACGCCGACCGCACAGACTTCGTCTGCGAGTGCGCCGACCCGAACTGCACCCGCCGCGTCGAGGCCAGCCTCGCCGAGTACGAGGAGGTGCGCGCGCACAGCGCCCGCTTCCTGCTCGCGCGCGGGCACGAGCACCCCGACATCGAGCGCGTGATCGACAGCAGGCCCCGCTTCGACATCGTCGAGAAGATGCACGCGGGCGTGCGCCGGACGGTCGAGCGCCTCGATCCCCGCCGGCGCCGGAGGCCTGCGACGTCCTAGTCCGCGCGCGCCTAGCGGGTCCAGGTGACCGACGCCGACCGCGCGGTCGAGAGCGCCTTCGCGGCGAGGGAGTACGCGCCCGCCTTGACCACGGCGCGGAACTGCGTCGTCGTCGCCATGCTCTGCCGGGCCAGCTCGTCGCAGGGCGCGGCGGCGCACGTCGCGAAATGGTGCCAGGGCCCGCTGCCCTCCTGCCACTCGACCGCGAGCACGTCGCCGGCGGGGAGCGGAGAGGCGGCGGTGACGTGGAGATCCATGGTCGCGCCGGACTTCACCCTCAGCGTCGCCGCGAACGGGCCGGCGCTCGTCTTCCCGGCGACGATCTTCAGGCCGAGCGGGTTCGGCGCCGGCTTCGCGGCCACCGCGGGCGCCGCGAGCGCGCCGACGAGGAGGAGGACGACCACGAGCGCGCGTGACATTCGCGACAATCTAATCCGCGAGCGGGCCGAGTTCCAGCACGCGGGCGTCGTCGAAGCCCTCGGACCGAATCCGCTCCACCAGCTCGGGCGGCGGCGGCGAGTCGACGGTCAGCACCATCAGCGCCTTGCCGCCGCGGCGGCTGCGGGAGACGGTCATCGACGCGATGTTCACGGCGGCCTCGCCGAAGAGCGTGCCGACGCGGCCGATCACTCCGGGGACGTCGTCGTAGCGGAGCAGCACGAGCAGCGGCGCGAGCTCGAGCTCGATCTCGAAGCCGAGCACGTGGACGAGCCACTGGCGGTCGTCCTTGCCGATCGTCGTGCCCGCGACCCGCATCGACTCGTCGCCGGCGCGGATCTCGACGCGGACGAGGTTGGTGTAGTCGCGGGCGGAGCGGGAGCGCTCCTCCCGGACGTCGATCCCGCGCTCGGCGGCGATCAGCGGTGCGTTCACGTAGTTGACGGGCCGGTCGGCGCGGCCCTGGAAGGCGCCGTTCAGCGCGGCGACGGTGAGGAGCCGCGCGTCGAAGTCGGCCAGGCCGCCGTAGGCGGTGACGACGATCTCGTCAGCGTGCCCCGCCGACAGCTCCATCGCGATGCGCCCGAGCTTCGCCGCTAGCGGGACGTAGGGGCCGAGCACCTCGAGGTCCTCGGCGCCGATCGCCGGGATGTTGACGGCGTTCGTGACCAGTCCTCCCTCGAGCGCGGCGGCGACCTGCTCGGCGACGATCACGCCGGCGCGGTCCTGCGCCTCTCCGGTCGAGGCGGCGAGGTGCGGCGTGACCACGACGGTGTCGAGCTCGAGCAGCGGCCCTGAGTAGGGCTCGGCCGAGAAGACGTCGAGCGCGGCGCCGGCGACCTTCCCGGAGCGGAGCGCGTCCAGCAGCGCGTCCTCGTCGACGAGCTCGCCGCGGGCCGCGTTGACGAGCCGGACGCCGTCCCGCATCTCGGCGAACGCCTCCGCGTCGAGCGTCCCGCGCGTCTCCGCGTTCAAGGGCAGGTGCAGCGTCAGGAAGTCCGCCGCCGCGTAGACGCCCGCGCAGGTCTCGATGCGCTCGGCGCCCAGCTCGCGGAAGCGGTCGCCGGCGACGTAGGGGTCGTAGGCGACGACGCGCATGCCGAGGCCGAGCGCGCGGCGCGCCACCTGCTGGCCGATGCGGCCGAAGCCGAGCACCCCGAGCGTCTTGCCCGCGAGCTCGACGCCGCCGTGCAGCGAGCGCTCCCAGCGCCCCTGCTTGAGCGCGGCGTGCGCCTGCGGGATGTTGCGCGCCAGCGCGACGAGGAGCCCGATCGTGTGCTCCGCCGCCGAGACGACGGTCGACTCGGGCGCGTTCGCGACGATGATCCCGCGGCGGGTCGCCGCCTCGACGTCGACGTTGTCCACCCCCACGCCGGCGCGGCCGATCACCTTCAGCCGGTCGGCGTGCTCGAGCAGCGCGGCGGTCAGCTTCGTCGCGGAGCGGACCACGATCGCGTCGTACCGGCCGACGATCTCCTCGAGCGGCGAGTCGAGGTCGACGTCGACGTCGAACCGCTCGCGCAGGAGGTCGACGCCGGCGTCGGCGATCGACTCCCGCACCAGCACCTTCGCTGTCACGTGACGGGCTGCGCCTCGAACGCCTCGAGCGCAGCCGTGACCGCGATCCCGCGCTCGACGTCGATGCCCAGGTCGACGAGCACGATCTCGAGCGCCGCGAGCGCGGTGGTGATGTCGAAGACGTCGAACCAGCCGATGTGGCCGATCCGGAACAGCTTTCCCTTGAGGTCGCCCTGCCCGTTGGCGATCGTGATCGCGAAGCGGTCGCGAAGCGCCTTGACGATCGCGTCGGAGGAGACGCCCTCGGGCGTCTTGATCGCGGTGACGACCGCGCTCCGGTCCTCGTCCGGGGAGAAGAGCTCGAGCCCGAGCGCCTTGGCCCCGGCGCGGCACGCGCGGCCGAGCCGGACGTGACGCTCGAACGCGGCGTCGAGCCCCTCCTCGAGCAGGAGCCCGAGCGCGACGTCGAGGCCGGCGACGAGCGACACCGGCGGAGTGAACGGCGCGTCGAGCGTGCGCTGCGCCTTGCGCGTCCGCTCCCAGTCGAAGTAGAACCGCGGCGAGGAGCCGCGCGCGGCGAACGCAGCCTCGGAGACGGCGGCGAGGCCGAGCCCGGGCGGCGACATGAGCGCCTTCTGGGAGCCGGAGACGACGACGTCGAGGCCCCAGGCGTCCGTCTCGCAGGGGACCGCGCCGAGGCTCGAGACGGCGTCGACGACGACGAGCGCGCCCGACTCCTTCGCGGCGGCGGCAAGCGCCTGGACGTCCGCGACGACTCCGGTCGAGGTCTCGGACTGGACGATCCAGACCGCCTTGGCCTCGCGCTCGCGCAGCCGCGCGCGCACGTCGGCGGGATCGGGCGTCTCGCCCCAGGCGTAGCGCAGCTGGTCGACCTCGGCGCCGTACGCCGCGGTCATCGCGGCCCAGCGCTCGCCGAAGCTGCCCGCGCTGACGACGAGGTGCGGCTCGCCCGGCGACACGAGGTTCGCCACGGCCGACTCGAACGCGCCCGTGCCGGACGAGGCGAAGAGCAGGACGTCCGTCTCGGTCCGGCAGACCTCCTGCAGGCGGGCGAGCGTGCGCTCGTAGACGGGCGCGAAGTCGGGGCTGCGGTGGTGGACGATCGGCTCCGCCTGCTTCGCCAGCACCTCCGGCGGGACCGGGGTCGGGCCGGGCGTGAAGAGGCGGGGTTTCTCCATCGCTTCGAGCCTAGCGCCGTCGTAGGCTGGCGAGGTGGATGCGTTGCTCGGTTTTGCCGCGGCGCTGCTCTCGCTGCGGCTCGCGGGTCAGCTGGCCCGGCGCTGGCGCGTGACCAGGCGGCCGGAGCTCGCCGCGTGGGCGTGCTCGCTCGCGGCGTACGCCGTCGCCGCGGCCGCGATCGCCTGGGGCGAGGCGGCGCAGTGGGACGGCCGGGCGTTCCGCGTCTACTACGGCGCCGGCGCGCTGCTCACCGCGCCGCTGCTCGGCGCCGGCTCGCTGCTCCTGAGCGGGCGCGGCTGGGCGCGGCCGCTCGCGCTCGCGGACGCGGGCCTTGCGGTCGGGCTCGCGCTGGCGCTGCCGGTGCACGGCGCCTTCGCCGCGCACGGGATCCCGCCCTCGCAGGACCACCTCGCCTTCCTCCCGGCGCGGTTCCTCGCGATCCTCGCGAACGCGCTCGGGACGCTCGCGGTCGTCTGGGTCGCGCTCGCGTCCTTCCGCAGCCGGCCGCTCGGGAACACTTTGATCGTGCTCGGCGTCGCCGCGGCGGCGACCGGCAGCGGGCTCGCAGGCTGGGGCGCCGCGGGCAGCGCCGTCGGGATCGCCGTCGGCGCCGCCCTCCTCTACGCGGGCTTCGTCGCGCCCGCGCGGGTCGAGCTCAGGCGACGCCGACCGCGCGCAGCGACGCCGTGACGGCCGCCTCGAACTCCGACTGGATCTGAGCGGCCGCCGCGCGCTCCTGCTCCAGGATCCGGTCCGCCATCGCCACGGTCTCCCGGTCGCCGGCGCGCTCCGCGACGAGGCGGAGCTGGACGTAGCCGCCGATCTCCAGGTGCTCGAAGGCGTAGGCGAAGGCGGCGAGCTTCCCGGGCGTGTCGGGATGGCCCTGGAAGAACGCGCCCCACTGGAGCGCGCCGAGCCGCATCGCGGCGTCCTTGAACGAGGACGGGTCGCCGCCGAGCGCCGCCAGCCGCTCCTCGACGAGCTCCTGGTGGTCGCGCGTCTCGGCGAGATGGTCGGAGAAGACCGCGGCCAGGTTCGGCTCGTCGACGATCGCGGGGCCGCGCTCGAGCAGACCGATCGCCTGCTCCTCGATCGCGTGCGCGTCGGCGAGGTACTTGCGCAGCTGCTCCTCGACGTCGTCGCGCGGCACGTCGCGGAGCGACGCCGCGACGGAGCGGTCGGTGAGCGACTCGAGCCGCTCGCGCATCGAGCTCTCCTGGTCGCGGATCCGGCGAGCCTCGCCCGCGAGCTCCTCCTCGCCGGCGCGGTCGGCCGTGAGCGCGAGCAGCTCGTACGACGCCTGCTCCAGCGCCTCGTAGGAGATCGAGTGCGCGACGAGCTTGCCGGGCGTGTCGGGCTGGACGCGGGCGAAGAGGAGGAAGCCGACACCGCCGATCCTCATCACGAGGTCCTCGAGCCGGTTCGGCGCCGCCCCTCGCGCCGCGAGCAGCCGGCGCGTCGCGCTCTCGTGGGCCTCGGTCTCCGCCAGGTGCTCCCGGAAGGCGGCGGCGAGCTCCTCGTCGCCGGCCGAGTCCGGCGCGCCGCGCAGCTGGGCCAGCGCCTGCACCTCGATCGCGTGGGCGTCGGTCAGGTACTTCGTGATCTGCTCGTGGATGTCGCGCATCGCTCCCCCTCCTCGTGACTGACAGCGGTGCGGATGCCCGTTCGCCGAGTGTTTACTCGTCGCGCGACGACGGTACTTCCGCGGGCGATGTAGCAACTGTCGCTACCGTGCCCGCAACGCATAGCCGCGCCGAGCCTGTGGCACTGGGGTCTTGTCCCGCTCGGCCTCCGACTTGCAAACGACACTGGGGGGTGTTCCTTTGCGGCGTTCGTTACTGGCCTGCGGGCTGCTGCTCGCGTTCGCAGGTATCTGCACCACAGCAACGGCCGGTTCTGCCCGCTCCGCGCTCGCGGCGCGCCTGCACGTGGGAACGCGGAAGGCGTCGCTCCGGGCGGCCGGCTTCTACCGCACCGAGATCCAGCGCTTTCGCCGGGAGACCTGGTACTGGCAGCGGCTGATGGGCTTCCGCCGGACACCGGCGAGCGCCGCGCGGACGATCGCGTCGGCGTCGCCGGCCTACCTGCGCTGGTCGGCGTCGGTGTGGCGTCACCGCGCAACGGTGGCCCACCACAAGGCGCAGCATCCGCCGAACATGCGCAACTGGATGTGCATCCACCACTACGAGGGCGCCTGGAACGACTCCGGCGCCCCGTACTACGGCGGCCTGCAGATGTCGCTCTCGTTCCAGGAGCACTGGGGCGGCTGGCTGCTCGCCCGCAAGGGCACGGCCGACCACTGGACGCCGCTCGAGCAGATCTGGACAGCCGCGCGGGCCGAGCGCTCGCTCGGCTACTACCCGTGGCCGCGCACCGCGCGGTTCTGCGGCTTGCTCTAGAAACCGCTTCCACAAGCCGTTTCGACCCGATCGCGACCGCTTCACGGCGGGTCGCAGTCGTTCTGGCGTCACTTCGACTTGACAATGACATCACTGTGATGTCATAGTGCCGCCATGCAGATCGAAGGGTACGTCCAGGCGCTGCGGGAGGACCTCGCCCGCGTGGCCGCGGTCGGCGACGAGTCGACGGGCCGCGCGGCGGAGCTCCTCGCCCTGGCGCTCGAGTCCTCGTTCGGCCGCCGTCTCCAGGAGGCGATCGGCGAGGCCGCGCTCGAGCTGTCCTCGCAGCTCGAGGACGGGCACGTCGAGGTGCGCATCGCCGGCGGAGAGCCGCAGCTCGTGCTCGTGCAGCACGCTGAGGAGCCGCAGGCCGGCGCGTCCGACGAGTCGCTCGACGCACGCATCACCCTCCGGCTTCCGGAGGCGCTCAAGCGCCGCCTCGAGGAGGCGGCGTCCCGCGACGGGATCTCCGTCAACACCTGGATCGTCCGGGCGCTCTCGCGCGACTCGGGCGACCCCCGCCGTCAGACCGGCCGCGCCGGCCGGAACCGTCTCTCCGGTTACGGCCGGAGCTGAAAGGAGTCGAGATGCACGAGTACCTCCACGACCTGGGCACGAAGCGCATCCACTGGCGCTACGACGACCCGAGCGGACTGCCCGATTCGCCGTCGCGCGTGACCGGCAAGTCCGCCGAGCGCGCCGCCGGCGAGCTGCGCGTCCGCGCCCGCACCGCCCAGATCCTGCGGGTGAGCTGAGATGGCCGAGCACCACTTCCACACCCCCCTCCCGCTCGAGCTGCAGGTCACGATCCCGGCCGGCGAGATCGACGTCCAGACCGTGGACGGCGAGGAGTCGACGATCGTGGTCGACGGCGACGAGAAGCTCGTTGCGGAGACCACGGTCGAGCAGGTCGGCGACAAGCTCGTCGTCTCCCACCGCGGCAAGAGAGGTCTCGGGATCACGATCTCGATCGGCGACCTCTCGATCTTCGGCGGCGAGAAGCTGCGCGTCCGCGCGCAGGTCCCGCACGGCGCGACCGCGCTGCTCAACTCCGCGTCGGCCGACATGACGGTCGGCGGGCGGCTGCGCGGCCTCGAGACGAAGACGGCCTCCGGCGATCTCCGCCAGCGCGGCGAGATCGAGGGAACCGCCGTGATCAAGACCGTCAGCGGCGACAGCGACCTCGAGCGGGTCAGCGGCGACGTGAAGGTGCAGAGCGTCTCCGGCGACGTCAAGGTCGGCTGGGCCGGCGGCTCGGTCGAGACCAAGTCGGTCTCCGGCGACCTGCGAGTCGACTCGATCCGCGAAGGCAACGCCAGCTTCACGAGCGTCTCCGGCGACGTCGCGTTCGGTATCGCGCAGGGCTCGTTCCTGGACGTGGACGCGAACTCCGTCTCCGGCGACCTCAGCTCCGAGGTGCCGCTCGGCAGCGAGCCGGGCGCAGGCGGGAACGGCGACGGCCCGACCGTGACCCTCCGCGGCAGGACCGTCTCCGGTGACGTGAAGGTGTTCCGGGCGTCGTAGTGCGCGAGCTGCTCCGCCACCGCGACGCCCGGCTCCTGCTCGCCGGCCAGACGCTCTCCGCGTTCGGCGACTGGGCGATGCTGATCGTGCTCGCGGTCTGGATGAAGTCGCTCACCGGCTCGAGCGCGGCGGCCGGGATGACGTTCTTCGTCTTCGGCGCCGGGTCGCTCTGCGCGCCCGCCGCCGGGCTTCTCGCCGACCGGGTGCGCAAGCGGCCGCTGATGATCGCGGTCAACCTGCTGCTCGGCGGGATGGTGCTGCTGCTCCTGCTCGTCCACCAGCGCGGCGACGCGTGGCTCATCTACCTCGTCGCGCTCCTCTACGGGCTCGGCGGCACCGTCTACTTCCCGGCGCGCTCGGCGCTGCTGCGGCTGATGCTCCCCGAGGAGCTGCTGGCCGACGCGAACGGCGCGCTCTCCGCCACGCGAGAAGGGCTGCGGATCGTGGCGCCGCTCGCGGGCGCAGGCCTCTACGCCTGGCTCGGCGGCGGCTCGGTCGCGGTGCTCGACTCCGCGACGTTCCTCGGCTCGGCGATCTTCATCGCGCGGATGCGGCTGCGGGAGACGGCGCCCGAGCGCACGGAGCACCGGTTCATGCGCGAGGTGACGGCCGGGTTCCGCCACGTCTGGGCGACGCCTGCGCTGCGCTACGTGATCGGCGGCGTCGCGGTCGCGATGCTCGTGATCGGCTTCGCCGAGACGCTGATCTTCTACGTGATCGCCGCGCTCGGGAAGTCGCCGTCGTTCTTCGGGGTCTTCAGCACGATCCAGGGCGTCGGCTCGATCGCCGGCGGGGTCACCGCGGCCGGGCTGCTGCGGCGGATCGGCGAGGTGTCGCTGGTCGGGCTCGGGCTGGCCGCGTTCGCGGTCGCCGACCTCGCGCTCACGGTCCCCTCCCTACCGGTCGTCGCGCTCGCCGGCCCGCTCGCGGGCGTCGGCGTCGCGTGGGCGATCGTCGGCTTCGGCACGGTGATGCAGACCCGGACGCCGCTGGCCCTGCAGGGGCGGGTCGCGTCCGCGGGCGACCTCCTCTTCTCGGTCGCGCAGACCGTGTCGATCGCGACCGGCGCCGCGCTCTCGACGGTGGTCGACTGGCGTCTCCTCTTCGTCGTCATGGCGGTGGTCGTGCTCGGCTCGGCGGGCTTCCTGCTCACGCGCCGCGTCCCCGCGCTGACGCCTGCGACGATGGAGGCGTGACCGAGCTCGTCCCGCTGCGGCGGAACCGCGACTTCCTCCTGCTCCAGGGCGGGCAGCTGCTCTCGACGTTCGGGTCGAGCATGTCCGGTATCGCGTACCCGCTGCTCGCGCTCGCGCTGACCGGCTCGGCGGCGAAGACCGGCTACGTGGGCGCGGTCGAGTTCGCGCCGCTCCTGCTCCTGAGCGCGTGGGCGGGCGTGATCGCCGACCGGGTCGACCGGCGGCGGCTGATGATCGCGTCCGACGTCCTCGGCGCCTCCGTGCTCGGCCTCCTGGCCGCCGCGGTGCTGACGCACAACGTGCGCTTCTGGATGATCCTCGTCGCCGCGTTCGTCGACATGTCCGCGTCGGTCTTCTTCCGCGCGGGGAACAGCGGCGCGTTCCGGGCGGTCGTCCCGCAGCCGCAACTCGCCGACGCGGCGAGCGTGTCGATGGCGCGCATGTCGGTGATCCGGCTGACCGGACCGCCCGCCGGGGGCGCGCTCTTCGGCCTCGCGCGTGGCCTCCCGTTCCTCGCCGACGCGATCTCCTACGCCTTCTCGACCGGCTCGCTGCTGCTGATGCGGACGCGCTTCCAGGAGGAGCGCGCGCCGGGAGAGCGCCCGCGGTTCCGTGAGGGCGCCGTCTACTTCTGGCGCATCCCGTTCCTGCGGGCGACGATCGGGATGATCGCCGCGAGCAACCTCGCCGCGACCGGGGTGCCGATCGCGGTGATCGTGCTCGCGCACCGCCACGGCCTCTCGAGCGCCGCGATCGGCGGCTTCGTCGCGCTGCAGGGGGTCGCACTCCTCGCGGGCTCGCTGCTCTCGCCGCTGCTGCGGCGGCTCGTCCCGATGCGGGCGATCCTGCTCTCGGAGTTCTGGATGGCGCTCGTCTACGCCTTCTTCCTCGCGTTCCCGAGCGTCTACGTGCTGGCTGCGGCGATCGCACTACACGCGTTCTGGTTCCCGAACACCGACTCGGCGATGACGGCGTACTCGTACACGCTCATCCCCGACCACCTGCTCGGCAGGACGATGGCCGCGTCGAACATGCTGCGCGCCGCGTCGACGCCGCTCGGCCCGCTGGTCGCAGGCCTGCTGCTCGCACACGCGTCGCCGCGGATCGCGGTGATCGCGCTGGCGGCGCCCGTGCTCGTCGCCGCGCTGCTCGGGACGGCAAGCCCGGCGCTGCGCGACCTTCCTAGCCTCGAAGCTTCTCCAGCAGCAGCCGGTTGACGACCTTCGGGTCGGCCTTGCCCTGCGTCTCGCGCATCACCGCGCCGACGAAGAAGCCGAGCACGCCCTCCTTGCCGCCGCGGTAGGTGGCGACCTGCTCCGGGTTCGCGGCGAGCACCGCCTCGACCACCGGGACGAGCGCGTCCTCGTCGGAGACGGCGGCCTGCGCGAGATAGGTCTCCGCCTCGATCGGCCCCGCCGCCGCGGCGGCGAACGCCTCATCGAGCGCCTCGCGCGTCACGTTCGCCTGCACGACCTTCGCCAGGGCGGCCGCGTTCTCCGGGAGGAAGTCGCCCCGGTTCATCGCGATCGCGGCCGCCGCCTTCCACTCGACCCCCTCGGCGGCCAGCGCCTCGGCCTTC
>DASZYW010000356.1:0-3751 GCA_035545195.1 Gaiellaceae bacterium | reverse complement strand
GAGTTCGGCCCGCACGCGCTCCGGCACGGGTTCGCGAACCGGTTCCTCAGGGAGTCGGCTGCGCAGGGGAAGGGCCGTGACGTCGTCGCGCTGAAGGGGCTGCTCGGCCACGCGAAGCTCGAGACGACGCAGAACTACTTCGACGAGCTCGACCTCGACGAGCTCCAGGACGCGCTCGATCAGGCGTTCGGGGGGCGTGTCACGATCGTTGCCCGTGAGGGCGACGAGGGCGAGGGTGAGCGTGCACAGGCTGGAATCGGTAGGAGTGGCCCCGGGTGGAATCGAACCACCGGAGGCAGCGTCTCGGCTCAGGATGCCGAGTGCGAGCGTGCGTCGGGCGGCTCTGATGAGCCCCGACCAGGCGTAGACCGCTGTCACAAGCCGGGCTCTCCTGCCTCGACTGAGGAGGGCGAGTAGATGCCTGCGCGTGAGGCGTGGCTTGCGGTCGTGCAGCGTGGCGACGGCGAGCATGAGCAGGAGACCGAGGCCGTCACGTTGACCGGCGTTCAGGCGCTGGAGGGCGGGACGATCGAGACGACCGACGGGCTGCGGATCACGCTCGTCGAGCCCGCGACGATCGCCAAGGAGCGTCCGTGAAGCTCATGCTCTCGCCCGACCTCGGCCTGCCGGTCGACGTCGCCGGCGAAGCGATCGCGATCCTCGCGAAGCGCGGCGCCGGCAAGACGACCACCGCGCGCGTGCTCGTCGAGGAGCTCCGCGGCTGCGACGTCCAGACGGTCATCCTCGACCCCGTCGGCGCATGGTGGGGTCTCCGGTCGAGCGCCGACGGCCGCTCCGCCGGGCTGTCGCTGCCGGTGCTCGGCGGCGCGCACGGCGACGTACCGCTCGAAGCGACCGCCGGACGGCTGATCGCCGACGTCGTCGTCGACACCGGCCAGTCCGCCGTCATCGACCTGTCCGACTTCTCGAAGACGCAGCAGCGGCAGTTCGTCGTCGACTTCGCCGAGAGGCTCTACCTCCGGAAGGCGCGCGAGCGGACGCTCCTGCACGTCGTGCTCGAGGAGGCCGACGAGTTCGTGCCGCAGCGGGTGAGCGCGGGCGACGCACGGATGGTCGGCGCGATCGAGCAGCTCGTCCGTCGCGGCCGCGGCCGCGGGATCGGGCTGACGATGATCTCGCAGCGGTCGGCGTCGCTGAACAAGGCGGTGCTCGAGCAGGCCGACGTGCTTGTCGCGATGCGGACGACCGGGCCGCGTGACCGTGCGGCGATCGAGGCGTGGGTGTCGAAGCAGGACGTCGACGGCGCCGACGAGGTGCTGCCGTCGCTGCCGTCGCTGGAGACGGGCGAGGCGTGGGTCTGGAATCCGGAGCGTGCGCTGCTTCGGCGGGTGCGGATCCGGCGGTCGCGCACGTTCGACTCGTCGCAGACGCCGAAGGCCGGCGAGGCGCGTGTCGCGCCGAAGGAGGTCGCGGCGATCGACCTGGCTGCGCTCGGCGAGCAGATCGCGGCGACGGCTGAGCGGGCGAAGGAGAACGACCCGGCCGAGCTGCGCAGGCAGATCCGTGACCTGAAGGGCGAGCTCGCGCGGCGCCCGACCGAGCGCGAGACGGTCGAGGTCGAGAAGGTCATCGAGGTCCCGATGCTGAGCGAGCGCGAGCGAGCGTTGCTCGAGAAGACGGCTAGGCGCTTCGACGAGCTGATGCCTCGCGTCGAGTCACTCGTCGGTGTCCTCGACAGCGTGAAGGCGCTGCTTGAGCGTGTCGCGGCGCATGGCGAGCAGGCGGCACCTGCGGCGGTTCGGCCGTCTCGTCCGGTTGCGGCTCAGCCTGTCGCAAGGCCGCCCGCTCGCCCGACGCCGTCTCCGCGTCCGGACGGGGATGCACGCGTCTCGGGCCCGCAGCAGAAGATCCTCGACGCGCTCGCGTGGTTCGCCGCGATCGGCGTCAGCACGCCCAAGCGCACGGTCATCGCGGCGCTCGCCGGCGTCTCGCCGAAGAGCAGCGGCTTCGAGAAGAACCTCAGCACCCTCCGCACGGCCGGGCTGATCGACTACCCCGCCGGCGGCCGGCTCGCCCTCACAGGCGACGGTGACGCGGCTGCGGCGCGCCCGGCGTCGATGCCGAGCGACGCGGATCTCCACGCCGCGATCTTCACGATGGTCTCCGGGCCGCAGGCATCGATCCTGCGCGACCTGATCGACCACTACCCGACGGCTCTGAGCCGGGACGCGATCGCCGCCTCGGTGGGCGTGTCGCCTAGCTCGAGCGGGTTCGAGAAGAACCTGTCGACGCTCCGTTCGTTCGAGCTCGTCGACTACCCCGAGCGCGGGTTCGTGGTCGCGCTCCCGATCCTTTTCCCGAGCGAGGGCGCATGACCCTCGTGCTTCGCACGACGGCGTTCGTGACTGTGGCCGGCGCCGCCCTGACCCCCGACCGGGAGGCTCTCATCCGGTTCCTCGCCATCACCGTCGCCGCGTTCGCGGTGCTCATCCTCCTCGCGCCGCTTGCCCGCGCGCTCGCGCGCGCCCGGGCGGTCGCGTCAGCCTATAGCGCCGAGTCGTCCGGCCCGTACAACGGCTGCGACCACTCCCGCCTACACGACCGCGACCTTTCCGTCGCGACGTTCCTCGTGCCGTGCGGCACGCGGATCCGCATCTGCATCGGCCGTCGCTGCGTCATCGCCGTCCGAAAGGACTCCGGACCCTACGCCGCCGGCCGGCAGCTCGACCTCAACCTCGGCGTCGTGCGGGCGCTCGGCTTCTCGTCGTGCGCGGCGTGGGGCGTGCGGACGGTCACCTGGAGCCGCGCCTGATGCAGCTCAAGCCGCACCGGCACCGCCACGACGACCTCGAGCGCACCGCGGCAGGCACGCTCAGCGCCGCCGAGATGGAGCGTCGCGCGCAGGAATGGGCGGACGCGCAACCGACGGTGTCGACGTGCGCGATCGAGGGGTGCGAGGGCTGGCAGGTCGAGGGCACGGCGGCGGAATGCCGGGAGGCGTTCGAGGCGCATCAGGCGGAGGTGCATCCGCGGATCGCGTCTTTCAATCGTCGCCGGCGTGAGGCTGAGGAGGCTGAGCGGAAGGCGGCGCATCGGCGCGAGATGGAGGCGCGGAGTGCGGCTGAGAGGATTCCCGCCGGGCCGGCCGTTGTCCCGAGCCGGTCTTCCCGCGGAGCGCGGGTCGCGGCCGGCCACGGCGGGAAGTCGCTCGAGGAGAAGAAGGCTCGGGTCGTCGCTGCGATTCGTCTGTTCGCTGCCGAGCAGGGCCATCCGCCGTCGATCACGGGATGGAACAAGATCGTGCGTCGGGACCGGTCGCTGCCGACGTATGTGACGGTCGGGCGGTGGTTCGGGTCGTGGGCTGATGCGGTCGTGGCGGCGGGGTTCGAGCGGCCGACTCGGAGTACGAACTACGAGCTGGCGGCGACGCGATCGGAGCGGCTCGTCCCTGCGGATCCGGTGGCGCCTCCCCCTGGCCCGGTGGTCGCAGACGGCGAAGCGGCGGGCCGCTCCGATGGCGTCGAGGCGACCTTGGAGATCACCTCGCAGGTCGCGTCGGCTGCGCGTGAGGCGGTCAGGGCGTTGCGTGCCTTGGCGGACGCAATCGAGCGCGACCACCTGGAGGCCGCGTGACCCGCCAGGTGACGGAGCGCGAAGAGGACGGCTACCAGCCCGCACGCCGGAACCTCCGCTCCGTCTGGGACGTCACCTCGCAGCCCTACCCGGGCGCGCACTTCGCCGTCTTCCCGCCCACCCTCATCGAACCGTGCATCCTCGCCGGCACGAGCGC
>DASZYW010000355.1:0-1544 GCA_035545195.1 Gaiellaceae bacterium | reverse complement strand
CGTCGAGCGCGTCGCCGTCGGCGAAGAGGACCTCGCGCTTGTCGGCGAAGTGGCGAAAGAACGTGCGCTCGGTCAGGCCGGCGCGCTCGGCGATGTCGGCAACGGTCGTGCCGTCGAACCCGCGCTCGGCGAAGAGCTCGAGCGCGGCCTGTGCGAGGCGGCCGCGCGCATCCGGCTCCCAGCGGGCCATGAGCCCATCCTACCTCGCGTTGACAGCGACTGACATCAGTTTGCTACCGTCATGTCAGGAACTGACATCAACGGAGGAGGCACCACAATGCGCGTGTTCGTCACAGGAGCATCCGGGTTCATCGGCTCCGCGGTCGTTTCCGAGCTGCTCGGGGCAGGTCATGCGGTGATCGGCCTCGCCCGCTCCGACGAGTCGGCGGAGAGGCTCGCCGCCGCCGGCGCAGAGGTGCAGCGGGGGTCGCTCGAGGATCTCGACGCGCTGCGGGCCGGCGCCCGCGACGCCGACGGCGTCATCCACCTGGCCTACATCCACGACTTCTCGAATCTCGGCGTCTCGGCGGCGGTCGACGAGCGAGCGATCGCGACATTCGGCGACGAGCTCGCCGGCAGCGGCCGGCCCTTCGTCATCGCCTCCGGCCTCGGTCTCGTCGCGCGGCTCGATGCCGGCGAAGACGTCCTCGGGCGGGACGTGCCCGGCGGCCACCGTGGACGCGCCGCCTACGAGACGGTCGCGCTCGCCGAGCGCGGCGTGCGCTCCGCCGTCGTCGGGCTGGCGCCGTCCGTTCACGGCGAAGGAGACAAGGCATTCGTCCCGGCGATCATCGACGCGGCGCGGCGGAACGGCGTGTCGGGATACGTCGGAGACGGCACGAATAGGTGGTCGGCGTTGCATCGCCTCGACGCGGCCCGACTCTTCCGGATGGCGCTGGAGAGCGCGCCGGCCGGCGCGCTGCTCCACGCCACCGAGGGCGAGGGCATCGAGTTCCGCCGGATCGCCGAGGTCATCGGTGCGCACCTGGATCTGCCGGTCGAGAGCGTTCCGCCCGAGCATTTCGGCTGGCTCGCGGCGTTCGCCGGTGCCGATCTAACCGGCCCGTACAAGCCCGCGCTCGGCTGGGAGCCGACACACCCCGGCTTGCTCGAGGATCTCGCGCAGGGGCATTACTTCACCGCGCGCGCTAGTTCGATCCGAGCAGGTTCGTCGCGAGCCTGATCGCTGAGCCCTGTCAGGCTGCCCGTTCCGGCCGAGGCTCCGCGTCGCTCGCTGGGCCGAGGCAGACGCTGCTCGTGCTCGAGGTCACTCGAGCCACTCGGTGACGAAGCTCGGGTGGGCATGGATGCAGACCATGTTCGAGCGGCCGGGCCCGTCGTTCGTGAACTTGTGCGGCGTGTCGCGCGGGACGACCACGATGTCGCCGGCGGCGGCCGGCAGCTGCTCCTCACCCGCTTGGAACGTGAGGTTGCCGTCGATGACCACCCAGGTCTCGTCGTAGGGGTGCCGGTGGAGGCGAGGGCCGTGGCCGGGCTCGCTGTGGTCGAGGATCACGGAGACGGTGGCGCCGTGCTCGCGGCCT
>DASZYW010000354.1:0-7907 GCA_035545195.1 Gaiellaceae bacterium | reverse complement strand
GAGGACGTCACGATCGAGCACCGCCCGTCCGAGTCCGTCGTCCACGTGACGTCGGCGAGCGCGAGCTACACGCTGCACACGTACAACCCGGAGGACTTCCCGCGGCTGCCGGACGTCGACGCGATCCAGACCTTCACCGTCGACCGCGAGGCGCTGCTCGAGACGATCAACCGCGTTGCGCGGGCGGCGTCGCGAGACGAGTCGCGCCCGGTGCTCACCGGCGTGCTCGTCCAGTTCGCCGGCGGCAAGCTCGTCATGGCCGCCACCGACTCCTACCGCCTCGCGGTCAAGGAGACCGAGCTCTCCGGCGGCGCTCCAGACCTCGAGGCGATCGTCCCCGGCCGCGCGCTGCAGGAGCTGGCCCGGATCGCGGAGGGCGACGAGGTCGCAGTCGGCGTCCACGAGAACCAGGTGCTGTTCGCGACCGGCGGCGCCTGGCTGACGACGCGCCGCATCGACGGCCAGTTCCCGAACTACCGGCAGCTGCTGCCGGAGACGTTCGAGTACGAGCTGACGATGCCGCGGGCCGAGCTGCTCGACGTCGTCCGGCGCGCCGCCGTGATGATCCAGCGCGCGACGCCGCTCCAGCTTCGCTTCGCCGAGGGCGAGCTGACCGTGATCGCGCGGACGCACGAGGTCGGCGAGTCGCGGGAGTCGCTGCCGGTCGGCTTCACCGGCGACACGCTCGAGATCGGCTTCAACGCCGACTTCCTCCGCGACGGGATCGACTCGGTCGAGGGCGACGATGTGCGCTTCAAGCTGATCAGCCCGCTGCGGCCGGCGATCCTGCAGGGTGACGGGGACGACTTCACGTACCTCGTCATGCCGATCCGGCTCCCGGGCTAGCGCGGCTGGTCGTCGAGGCCGTCTCGCTCCGCTCCTACCGCTCGTACGAGCGGCTGGAGCTGGCGTTGCGGCCGGGGCTGGTGCTCGCGGTCGGCCCCAACGGCGTCGGCAAGACGAACCTGCTCGAGTCCCTGCACGTCGGTACGCAGGGCTTCTCCCCGCGGACGCGCACCGACGCGGAGCTCGTCCGCTTCGGCGACAGCGCGGCGCGCGTCGCCGTCCGCGGCCGCCGCGGCACGGTCGGAATCGAGGTCGAGGTGACGCTCCAGCTCGGCGCCGGGAAGCGCGCGAAGCTGAACGGCGCCCCGCTGAGAGCGGCGGAGCAGCTGCGCGCCGAGACCGCCACCCTCGTCTTCACGCCGGACCGGCTGGCCGTCGTCAAGGGCCCGCCGGCGACCCGCCGCGCCTACTTCGACCGGGCGCTGGGCCGCCTCGCTCCCGCCCGCGCGTCGCTCCCGGCCGAGTACGGCGCCGCGGTGGCGCAGCGCAACGCCGCGTTGCGACGAACCTCGCTGGGCGCCTCCTCGCGCGACGCGATCGAGCCGTGGACGGAGCAGGTGGCCGCGTTGGGGGCCGAGCTCGTCGCGGCCCGCCGCGAGACGCTCGCGGCGCTGCAGCCCGCGTTCGCCGAGCGCGCCGGCGAGCTGGGGATCCCGGATGCCGCCCTCCGCTACGAGGGCGAGCCGCCGACGCGCGAGCAGCTCGAGGCGAGGCTCGACCGCGACCTGGAGCGCGGCGCGACCTCGCTCGGGCCGCACCTCGACGACGTCACCGTCGTCTCCAGCGACCGCGAGCTGCGCAGCTTCGGCTCGCAGGGCGAACAGCGGCTCGTGCTGCTCGCGCTCCTGCTGGCGGAGGCGGAGCTGATCGCCGAGCGCCGGGGCGCGCCGCCCCTGCTCCTGCTCGACGACGTCCTCTCCGAGCTCGACCCCGGTCGTCGCCGGATCCTCGCCGCCCGCGTCGCCCGCTCCGGCCAGGCGCTCGTCACGGCGACCGACGCGGCGATGCTGCCCGGCGAGCCGGACCAGCTGCTCGAGGTCACGCCCGGCGCGGTCGCCGAGGCCGCGTAGTGGACGACCTCGGCGAGGAGATCCGCGAGCAGCTCGGGCGCTTCGGCGCACCCGAGGGGATCGCCGCGCTCGCGGAGGCGTGGCCGGCCGCCGTCGGTACCGACATCGCCGCCAACGCCTGGCCGGCACGGACGAAGCAGGACGGGACGCTCGTCGTGCACGTGCGCGACAGCGTCTGGGGCTTCGAGCTGACGCAGCGCGCCGCCGACATCGCGGCCCGCCTGCCGGGGTCGCCGAAGCTCGAGTTCGTTCCCGGGCCGCTGCCCGAGGAGGCCGCCGAGGAGCCGGCTCCGCTCCCCCCGCGGGCCTCGCCCGAGCAGGAGCGGGAGGCGGCCGAGCTGGCGGCTGCGATTACCGATCCAAACCTGCGTGAATCCGTCGCGAAAACGATACGGGCGGCGCTGGTACTCCGTTCGGACGACCGCTCCGTCTGATACACTTACTTCTGCCCGCAAATGCGGCATTTGCAGGGCTTTTTTTGATGGCTGAAACGAACTACACCGCAAAGGACATCACCGTCCTCGAAGGCCTGGAGCCCGTGCGGCTCCGGCCCGGGATGTACATCGGCTCCACCGGCCTCAGGGGCCTCCACCACCTCCTCTACGAGGTGGTCGACAACTCCGTCGACGAGGCGCTCCAGGGCCGGAACGACCGCATCGAGGTGACCCTCCATCCGGATCACTCGATCACCGTCCGCGACTGGGGCTCGGGCATCCCGGTCGACGTGATGAAGGACCAGAAGCTGCCCGCGCTCACGGTCGTCCTGACGAAGCTGCACGCCGGCGGCAAGTTCGGCGGCGAGGGCTACAAGGTCTCCGGCGGCCTGCACGGCGTCGGCGTCTCCGTCGTCAACGCGCTCTCCGAGCGGCTCGTCGCCGAGGTTCGGCGCGACGGCAAGATCCACCGCCAGGAGTTCGAACGCGGCGTGCCGGTCGGCGACATGGAGGTCGTCGGCGAGCTGGCCAAGGACGAGCCCACCGGGACGACGATCACCTTCCTGCCCGACGCCGAGATCTTCGAGGAGCTCGACGTCGAGGCGGCCACGGTCACGCAACGCCTGCGCGAGACGGCCTTCCTGACCAGGGGCCTGACGATCAGGCTCGTGGACGAGCGCGCCGACGGCAAGACGGTCGAGTTCCACTACGAGGGCGGAATCCGCGACTTCGTCTCGCACATCAACGAGGCGAAGGACGCGATCCACAAGCGGATCGTCTACTTCGAGGGCGAGACCGAGCAGGGCTCCGTCGAGGTGGCGATGCAGTGGAACAGCTCCTACCAGGAGTCCGTCTTCACCTTCGCCAACAACATCAACACCGTCGAGGGCGGCTCCCACCTCTCCGGCTTCCGCAGCGCGCTCACCCGCACGCTGAACGCGAAGGCGCAGGACCTGAAGCTGTTGAAGAAGGACGAGACGCTCGACGGCGAGGACGTCCGCGAGGGCCTCGCAGCGGTCGTCTCGGTCAAGCTGCGCAACCCGCAGTTCGAGGGCCAGACGAAGACGAAGCTCGGCAACCCGGGCGTCGAGGGGCTCGTCCAGACCACGGTGAACGCCAACCTGGCTCAGTTCTTCGAGGAGAACCCGTCGGACGCGCGTGCGATCTGCACGAAGGCGATCGCCGCGATGCGCGCCCGCATGGCGGCGCGCAAGGCGCGCGAGCTGACCCGCCGCAAGTCGGCGCTGGACAGCTCGTCGCTGCCGGGCAAGCTCGCCGACTGCTCGATCCGCGACCCCGAGTCCGCGGAGCTCTTCATCGTCGAGGGCGACTCCGCCGGCGGCTCCGCGAAGACCGGCCGCGACCGCACCTACCAGGCGATCCTGCCGCTGCGCGGGAAGATCATCAACAGCGAGAAGAACCGGATCAACAAGGTGCTCTCGAACAACGAGATCCAGGCGATGATCACCGCGATCGGCACCGGGATCGGCGACGAGTTCGACATCAGCGGGCTCCGCTACCACCGGATCATCGTCATGACCGACGCCGACGTGGACGGCTCGCACATCCGCACGCTCGTCCTCACGTTCCTCTACCGGCACATGCGCGAGCTGTTCGAGCGCGGCCACGTCCACATCGCCGTGCCGCCGCTCTACAAGGTCAAGCTCGGCAACCAGGAGCACTACTTCGAGAAGGACTCCCAGCTGGAGGAGCTGCTCGTGCGCGAGCGCTTCGACGCGCTGGACGTGCGTGACCGGGACGGCAAGGAGGCGAAGCTCACCGAGGCGCGCTGGAAGAAGTTCAGCGCCGCGCTCGCCGAGTTCGAAGGGTGGTCGGCGCGCCTGCGGGCGGACTTCGGCCACCACGCGGCGGAGCTCGTGATCTCGCACCGGCTGCTCGAGCTCGACGCGCTCACGCCGGCGGCGGTCGAGAAGGCGCTCGCGAAGCATCCCTCCAACGGCTTCACGCTCTCGGTGCTCGAGCGCGACGAGAACGGCCTGCACGTGAAGGTGGTCGAGGAGGAGACGTCGGCCGCGCAGACGATCGCGCTCTCCGCCGAGCTGCTCGCGTCGCCGATCTACACCAACCTGCGCCGCGCGTACGCGAAGCTCGTCGACGTCGTCGGGCCGCCGCCGTTCACGCTCGCGCTCGGCAAGAAGACCGCCGACGCGCACACGCTCAGCGAGCTCCGCCTCGAGGCGCTCGAGCTCGCGAAGGAGGCGGGGATCCAGCTCTCGCGCTTCAAGGGCCTCGGCGAGATGAACGCCGACCAGCTGTGGGAGACGACGATGGATCCGGCGAAGCGGCTGCTCGTCCGCGTCGACGTCGAGGACGCACACGCGGCCGACCAGCTCTTCTCGATGCTGATGGGCGACCAGGTCGAGCCGCGCCGGGTCTTCATCGAGGAGAACGCAAAGGACGTGACCTTCCTTGACGTCTAGGGCCAACAGAGGTGTCTGAGGTCGAGACCGGGGCGCTCGGGCCCGGGAGAATCGAGCCGCGCGAGCTCGAGCAGGAGATGCGCTCGAGCTTCCTCGACTACGCGATGTCGGTCATCGTTTCGCGCGCTCTGCCGGACGTGCGCGACGGGCTCAAGCCGGTGCACCGGCGCGTGCTCTACGGCATGCACGAGGCCGGCCTGCAGCCGAACCGGCCGTACAAGAAGTCGGCCGCCACCGTCGGCGACGTGATGGGCAAGTACCACCCGCACGGCGACCAGGCGATCTACGACACCCTCGTTCGGATGGCGCAGCCGTTCTCGCTGCGCTACCCGCTCGTCGACGGCCAGGGCAACTTCGGCTCGATCGACGACGATCCCGCGGCGGCGCCGCGCTACACCGAGGCGCGCCTCTCCAAGCTCGCCACCGAGATGCTGCGCGACATCGACGCGAACACCGTCGACTTCGAGCCGAACTACGACGAGTCGCGCCGGCAGCCCTCCGTCCTGCCCTCGCGCTTCCCGAACCTGCTCGTCAACGGGTCGGCCGGGATCGCGGTTGGGATGGCGACGAACATGCCGCCGCACCAGCTCGGCGAGACGATCGACGCGGTCGTCGCGATGATCGACGACCCGGCGATCTCGGTCGAGGGCCTGATGAAGCACCTGAAGGGGCCGGACTTCCCGACCGGCGCGATCATCGTCGGCCGCGCCGGGATCCGCGACGCGTACCGCAGCGGCCGCGGCCGGATCACCATGCGGGCCCGCGCCCACATCGAGGAGCTGCGCGGGGGCAAGTCGGCGATCGTGATCACCGAGCTCCCCTACGGGGTCAAGAAGGGCGGCGACACCGGCGTGATCCGGAAGATCGCCGATCTCGTCCAGGACAAGGTCCTGACCGAGATCTCCGACCTGGCCGACCACTCCGACCGGACCGGCATGCGGATCCAGGTCGAGCTGAAGCGCGACGCCGTCCCGCAGGTGGCGCTGAACAAGCTCTTCAAGCACACACCGCTCCAGTCGACGTTCGGCTACAACGCCGTCGCGCTCGTCGACGGCGTGCCGCGGACGCTCTCGCTGCTCGAGCTGGTCACGCACTACCTCGACTTCCAGCGCGAGGTCGTCACCCGGCGCCTCAAGGACGAGCTGCGCAAGGCCGAGCAGCGCGCGCACGTCCTCGAGGGCTACCTGATCGCGCTCGACAACATCGACGCGGTCGTCGCGCTGATCCGCGCCGCCAACGACACCGACGAGGCGCGCACCGGCCTGATGTCGACGTTCGGCCTCTCCGAGATCCAGGCGCAGGCGATCCTCGACATGCGGCTCGCGCGCCTGACCGGGCTCGCGCGCAAGGAGGTCGAGGACGAGCACCGCGACCTGACCGAGCGCATCGCCGAGCTGCGGTCGATCCTCGGCGACCAGGCGCGCATCGACGCGCTGATCCGCGAGGAGCTGCTGGAGATCAAGCAGATCTACGGCCGCAACGACGACCGCCGCACCGAGATCGTCGCCGCCGAGACCGAGCTGGAGCTCGAGGACCTGATCGCGGAGGAGGACATGGTGATCGCCATCACCCGCTCCGGCTACATCAAGCGGCTACCCGTCTCCACCTACCGCGAGCAGCGCCGCGGCGGGATCGGTGTGATGGGGATGGAGCTGAAGGAGGACGACTACATCGAGCACCTCTTCGTCGCCTCCACCCACGACTTCATCCTCTTCTTCACCAACGTCGGCAAGGTCTACCGCCTCAAGGTGCACGAGCTGCCGCTCGGCTCCCGCCAGTCGAAGGGCCGCGCGATCGTCAACCTGCTCCCGTTCCGCCAGGAGGAGCAGGTACGCGCCGTCATCCAGACGCGCGACTTCAGCGAGGCGAAGTACCTCGTCTTCGCGACCAAGAACGGCGTCGTCAAGAAGACCGAGCTGGGCGCCTACAACACGAACCTCAGGGCCGACGGGATCATCGCGATCAAGATGCGCGAGGGCGACGAGCTCGTCGGCGTCCGGCACGCGTCCGGGAGCGACGACCTCCTGATGGTCTCCAAGAAGGGCCAGGCGATCCGCTTCCACGAGACCGACGTCCGCGCGATGGGCCGCGACGCCTCCGGGGTCGCGGGCATGAAGCTCCGCGCCGGCGACGAGGTCATCTCCCTCAACGTCGCCGAAGACCAGGCCGACCTGCTCGTCGTGACCGAGAACGGCTACGGCAAGCGCACGCGTCTCACCGACTACCCGGTGAAGGGCCGCGGCGGCATGGGCGTGAAGACGATCCAGCTCAACGAGGCCCGCGGCTTCATCGTCGGCTCGCGGGTCGTGCGGGACGGCTACCAGGTGATGCTGATCTCCACCGGCGGCACGGTGATCCGCATCCCCGTCGAGGACGTGAAGCGCCTCGGCCGCTCGACGCAGGGCGTGATCGTGATGCGCCTGCGCGGCGACGAGACGGTGTCCGCCCTCGCGCCGGTCGTCGAGTCGGAGGAGACGAACGGCGGCGCGGACTCCGAGCCGGGCCCCGCTCCCGCCGGCGAGGCGCCGGAAGAGCTGCTCGAGGACGACGACGGCGAGGAGATCGGCCCGGTCGAGGAGGAGTCCGAAGAGGACGCAACACCCTCCGACGACGAGGATTAGCGCTTTTTCGCACAGGTTTTCGCGCGGTCCTCTTCCAAAAGTCGCGCCGGTGCTTTATACCTTTCGAGTCACGGGGTCTCTTCCCACTCGAATCGAGGGCGCGTATGGCGATCAGCAGGCAGCTTGACCTTCTAGAGCCCATAAACTTTGCCGAGCACCTGGACAAGGTCGAGCTCTACCTGGGGCAGGTCTGCCAGATCGCCGGGATCTCGAAGATGCAGCTCGACTACTGGACGAACAAGGCCCAGATCCCGACCAAGGGCAAGAAACAGCGGATCTACGACATCGACGCGCTCGAGACCGTGATGCTGATCAAGCAGGCGAAGGACAAGGGCCTGAACCTCGGGGCCGCGATCGAGGCCGCCCGGCGCTTCCGCGAGCAGCGGGCCGAGCCGCCGGTCGCCGTCTGAGCTAGCCGGACTTCGCGTTCCGGTCGAGGAACGGCCGGATCAGGTCGATCGGCGCCGGGAAGATGATCGTCGACGTGTTGCCCGA
>DASZYW010000353.1:0-2311 GCA_035545195.1 Gaiellaceae bacterium | reverse complement strand
TATAAGGCCGCCCGCTTTCCGACGCCCAGGTAGCTCAGTCGGTAGAGCAGGGGACTGAAAATCCCCGTGTCGGTGGTTCGATTCCGCCCCTGGGCACCACTTGGGCCGCTTTCTCCGAGGTTTTGGAGGAAGCGGCCCTTCCATTAGGTCCAGCGCGTCCACGCGTAACGCCGGCGTCCATCACACCTTCATCACAGCGCCGGCGCCGCTTCACCTTCGTCACGTCAGGCAGAACAGCCGCGGCCGCCTCGAGCTGCCTGTCGGCGATCTGGCCGTAGACGAGGTCGACCATCCGCGTCGACGTGTGGCCGAGGAGCTGCGCCACCACCTTCAGCGGCGTCCCGCGTTGGAGGTGCCAGCTCGCGAAGGTCCGGCGAAGGTCGTTCGCCAGCGCGGGCGCGCCGGGCACCACGAGGACGGACGGGCCCTCGGCTTTGCCGAGGCACTCGACACGAGCGCCGTCCGCCGACGTCGCGAGCTGCGGGGTCAGGTCGGACGCGGGCTCTCGTCGCCTCAGAGCCCGAGCATGATTTGATCTTCATGCGGCGCCATGCTCCGCCGATGGAGTATTCGGCGGGCGAGGTCAGGCGCCGCGGTGGGCGAGGCTGACGACGCGGAGGATGTTGTACGAGAGGGCGAAGAGACCGGCGAGACCGAGAGCCTTGTGGAGGCCGCGTATGGGGACGTGGTCGAGGGCGCGATGGGTCTTGGCGTCGGCGTTGACGGTCTCGGCGGTGGCGGCGCGCTCTTTGTAAGTTTCCTTGGCGTCGTCGGTCTGCATGCGGCGGCGCCACTCGGCGACGACGTCGGAGTCGGTGGAGCGAGGCTCGGCCTGGGGCCGCTGGTCGGGACGGGCCTTCTTGAGCGGCGCGTAGACGACGGTGTCGGGGGCGAGCTTCTCGAGCGTGTCGTGACCGGCGTAGCCGCCGTCGACGAGCAATTCGGCGGGCTTCAGGTCGTAGCGACGGTCGAGCTCCGCGACCATCGGGACGGCCTCGGCGTTGTCGGTGCCGCTGTTCGTGACGGTGACGCCGGCGATGACCCGGGCATCGTCGCAGGTCGTCGCGAACTGCACGTTGTAGGCGGGACGGAAGCCGCCGTCGCCCATCTTCATCACCCGCGCCTCGGGGTCGGTCGTCGAGACCCGCGGCTCCTTCGCCGGCTCCTTCTTCTTCGTCGCCGCGGCCTTCGGCAGCTCCCTGAGCGCCGCCTCGATGCGCTCGAGCTTCTCCCTCGCGCCGCGCTCGCGGGCCGCCCGCCGCACCCTGGTCAGCGAGGGATCGTCCGCGTCCTCCAGCACCTTCTCGAGGTGCGCCTTCGCCTCGTCGCGCAGCTTCAGGAGCGTCTCTTCCCGGCGGAAGCTCGCCGCGCCCGCGCTCGCCCGCACCCGGGTCCCGTCCTGCGCGACCCGCACGAGGTCGCACAGTCCGAGCTTCAGGAGCACCGCGACGATCTGCGTCGAGAGCTCGAGGAACAGCTCGCCCGAGCGCGCCCGGAAGTTCGACAGATGCCGCTGCCGCACCGAGACGCCGCCGCGCATCCACCGGTACGCGGCGTCCGACTCGCACAGCCTCGACACCTCGTGCGACGACCCCTCGCCGTCGAGCATCGCGTAGACCCACAGGCACAGCGTGATGCGCGGGTCGACCGCGCTCGCCCCGGCATTCGACCCGCGCGCCTGGATGCGCGCGTACAGCGCCGACAAATCGAGCCGCTCGATGACCCTCCACACGTCGCGCGCCAGATGCTCCCGCGGCAACAGCTCGTCGAGCGTCCGCCCGATGAGCTCCCGCTGCCCCCGCTCCACCCGCTTGATCCGCGCCCCCACTCGAGGATCGCCCACCAGCTCCACCTCCGGACCGGGCTTCGCGTGGGGTTTCGACCTCAAAAGCTCCTGCTGCTTCGCCTTCGTCATCGCGAGCCATAATACTTGACCTGTAGCTACAGGCCAAGAGCTTTCTTTTGCCCCTTGGGATTCGTGCTCAGGCTCTCAGGACGAGCGGGGTCACTTCGTCGTGCCCATTCGGAGCCGACCACGAGCGACTCGGCCTCAGTGGCGCTGGGTCTCTGGCCCGGCGAAGCCGTGGAACGTCCGGCGCCTCGGGCTGCCACTTGCGCGGCGCGCGGGGAGGCGGTAGGCGAACGCACCTCTTTCGCGGGTCGCGATGCCTCTTTCCACGCTCATCGGCCAGCCCCGGGCGACGACGCTGCTCGGCGGGGCGCTCCAGACCGGTCGGGTCCACCACGCTTATCTGTTCGCCGGGCCGCCGGGCGTCGGGAAGTCGCTCGCGGCGAGGCTCGTCGCTCAGGC
>DASZYW010000352.1:0-3095 GCA_035545195.1 Gaiellaceae bacterium | reverse complement strand
AAGTCGACCGGCTTGCCGTCGAGCAGGATCTCCCCCGCGTCGTGGCGGTAGAGCCCGTAGAGGATGTTCATCAGCGTCGACTTGCCGGCGCCGTTCTCGCCCAGGAGCGCGTGCACCTCGCCGCGGCGGACGTCGAAGTCGACGTCGTCGTTGGCGACGGTGCCCGGGAACTCCTTCCGGATCCTGCGCATCTCGAGCACGACGTCGTCAGCGGCCATCGAGCGATCCTAACCCCCTGTACGGAAAGGGCGGACACGAGGTCCGCCCTTTCCGCAGGTCGTCCTTCTGTCTCGTCCTACCCGAGCGCGGTCGGGACCTTGAGCTTGCCGGTCACGATGTTCGCCCGGTACTGGTACATCAGGTGGATCCAGGACTTCGGCACGGCCGGGTTGATCTTGCCGATGCCCATGCCGTGGTTCTTCAGGTCGAAGACCAGGTCGGAGCCGCCCTGGAAGTTGCCGGACTTGGCCTGCTTGATCGCGTCGAGCACGCCCGTGTCGACGCGCTTGACGCCGCTCGTGAGGACGTTCTTCGCGTCGTAGTACTGGTCGACGTCGACGCCGATGCCCCAGATGCCCGCCGCGTCGGCGGCCTTCAGGGTGCCGAGACCGCAGCCGCCGGCGACCTGGAAGAGCACCTTCGCGCCCTGGGCGATCTCGTTCTGGGCGACCGTCTGGCACTTGTCCGTCGCGACGAAGTCGTTCGAGTACTGAACGATCACCTTCATCTTCGGCGCGATCTTGTGGACGCAGTACTTGTAGCCCGCGATCCAGATGTCGACCGGCGGGATCTTGATGCCGCCGACCGCGCCGACCGCCTTGCCGCCCATCTTCAGGGCCATCTTGGCGGCGAGCACGCCGACGAGGCAGCCGGACTCGTTCGCCATGTACGTCAGGCCCTCGACGTTGCTGGCGTACGCCGGCAGCACGTTCCCCTTCTTGTCGGCGAACGGAGCCGTGTGCACCGTGTAGTCCGTGATCGCGAAGTCGACGTTCGGGAACTTCTTCGCGTACGTCGCCTCCGTGTCCGCGAGCAGGAAGCCGGCGGCGATCACGAGCTTGGCGCCCTTGCGGACGGCCGTGTTGAAGTTCGGCGCGTAGTCGCTCGTCGAGTTCGACTGGAGCGGGATGCCTTCGACGCCGAGCGTCTTCTCGGCGCTCGTCAGGCCTGCGAGCTGATTCTGGTTGAAGCCCTTGTCGGTGAACTTGCCGATGTCGCTCACAAGCGCCGCCTTGAACTTCCCCTTCTGTGCCGCGGGTGCGCTCGAGCGCCCGAGCGCCGCAGACGTCGAGATCGAGGCCACGAGCACGGCAACGCCCGCGAACGCGATCCAGCGTGAAACCTTCACTTGCCCTCCCTTTCGGATGAACCGGTACTGCGGCCGATCCTAGCCCGGTTCCGGCCAATCGCAAAGGGGGAACTACTCCGTTGCGTACTGGTGCAACTGGTGCTCTTCGACCAGCACGCGGCGCGGCTTCGACCCTTCGTAGCCGCTGATGATGCCGCGCCGCTCGAGCATGTCGACCAGTCGGCCGGCGCGCGTGTAGCCGACGCGGAGGCGCCGCTGGAGCAGCGAGACGGACGCGGTCTGGGTCTGGACGACGATCTCGATCGCCTTGTCGAGCAGCGGGTCGTCGTCGGGGTCGAACTCGCCGTGCTCGTCGCCGTCGTCGTCGCTCGAGGTGAAGACCTCGGGCAGCTCGAGGTAGCTCTCGTCCAGCTCCTGCTCGCGCTGGCGGGTCTGCTCGACGACGAGCGCGATCTCCTCCTCCGAGACGTACGCGCCCTGCACGCGCTGCAGCCGCGAGGTGCCGAGCGGCTTGAAGAGCATGTCGCCCTGGCCGAGCAGCGACTCGGCGCCGCCGGTGTCGAGGATCACGCGCGAGTCGGTCTGCGAGGAGACGGCGAACGCGATTCGCGAGGGGACGTTCGCCTTGATCATCCCGGTGATCACGTCCACGGACGGCCGCTGCGTGGCGAGCACGAGGTGGATGCCGACCGCGCGTGACTTCTGCGCGAGCCGGATGACGGCGTCCTCCACGGCCTGCGGCGCGATCATCATCAGGTCGGCGAGCTCGTCGATCACGACGAGCACGTACGGAAGCGTCGCCTCGCCGCGCTGCCGGAAGGAGCGGTTCGCCTCGCTCAGGTTGCGCGCCCGCACCGAGGAGAGGCGCTCGTAGCGGCGCTCCATCTCGGCGACGCAGTTGGCGAGCACGGCGCTCGCCTCCTTCGGGCTGGAGACGACCGGCGTGAGCAGGTGCGGGATCGACTCGTAGTGGTTGAGCTCGATCCGCTTCGGGTCGATCAGGATCATCCGCACCTCGTCCGGCGTCGCGCGGAGCAGGATCGAGGTGAGCAGCGTGTTGATGCAGCCGGACTTGCCCGAGCCGGTGGTGCCGGCGATCAGCAGGTGCGGCATCCGCGCCAGGTCGGTCCAGACGGCCGCGCCGGAGATGTCCTTGCCGAGCCAGACGGAGAGCGGGCTCGCGGCGGCGGGGAGCTCGTCGAAGATGTCGCCGAGCGTGACGAGGTTCGGCGAGAGGTTCGGCAGCTCGACCCCGACCGCCTGCTTGCCCGGGATCGGCGCCAGGATCCGGATCTCGGTCGTCGCCAGCGCGTACGAGAGGTCGTCCTTGAGCGCGGCGACCTTCGCCACCTTCGTGCCGGGCGCGAGCTGGAGCTCGTAGCGCGTGACGCGCGGGCCGGAGATCTGGCCGATCACGTTCGCGTCGACGCCGAAGTGCGCGAGCGTCTGCACGAGCAGGTCGGCGACCCGCGCCGAGGTCTCCTCCGAGTTGCCGGTGCGCGGCGGCGAGGCGTGCAGGACGCCCGAGTCCGGGAGCCGGTACTCGACGTGCTCCGCAGTGACCTCGTCGAAGAGGAGCGGCTGCTCGGGGACGAGCGGCTCCGGCTCGCTGTGCAGCGGCGACGGCGGCAGGAACGGCGGCGGCTCGACGACGGACGGGAGCGAGACGGTCTCCTCGCCGACGACGTCGGGGAAGGCGTTGGCGCCGTCGACCGGTGGTGCGTGGACGGCCGCGACCCGCGGCGCAGGCGCTTGCGTGGCGGCTGGCCGGGCGGCGCGGCGCTCC
>DASZYW010000351.1:0-10246 GCA_035545195.1 Gaiellaceae bacterium | reverse complement strand
CCGCGAGGAGTCGAAGGAGATGGAGAAGACGATCCGCGCCGGCAGGCTGGCCGAAAAGCGCGGAGCGTAGGGCGCTACACTTCCGGATCCCCGGGGCTATAGCTCAGTTGGGAGAGCGCCTGGATCGCACCCAGGAGGTCGCCGGTTCGAGTCCGGCTAGCTCCATGTTGATCGCTTCGCCCGCTGCGCGCCCGCCTTCGGCGGGCGCTGTGCTTTCCGCTCGCTGATCCGCGCCCGCGCCCGCGCCGGTCGGGCGCCGCCGGCGTTTGGCCGCAGCCGCTCCCAGAAGTGGCCCGGCGACCTCGCGCCGCTCGGCGCCCGCGTGCCGCTGCGGGACTGGTTGGCGCCGTAACCCGCCTGCAGGTTCTCGCGTTCTCCCGGGTCTGTCCCGGAGATGGCGAGAACCCGGATACCCGCGCTGCTGGCGCTCGCGGCCTGCGCCCTTCTCGCCGTGCCGTCGGCCGCGACCGAGAGCTCCGCCTCCGGCGCGGCGAAGGACTTCCTCTGGGCGTTCGACAGCCACGCGCCCCAGGTGCGCACTGGCGGGCCGCTCTACTGGCGTGGCGGCGACGCCGGCGAGGGCTCGATCGGGGTGGAGACGCACCCGGCGGTCTATCTCGTCTGGTGGGGATCCCAGTGGCGACGCGGCTTCGCGATCCGCGACCGGGACGGCCGTGTCTGGTCGAGCCGGGCGCTGCAGCGGTACGTCCGCACGTTCTTCTCCTCGGTCGGCGGCAGCGCCTGGGCGGGCGTCCAGACCGAGTACTGCGCCGCGGCGACCGGCGGGGCGACCGGCTGCACGGGAGCGAGCGCCTCCGTCTCGAACCCGCTGCACCAGCTGAAGGGCGAGTGGACGGACTCGGCGCCCGTGCCGGCGGACGTGCTCTCGCTCGGCGCCGACCCCGCGGCCCCGGACGGCGCGATCGAGCGCGTCGCGCGCAGCGCCGCGAGCCGGCTCGGCTACGACCCGGAGGCGACGTACATCGTGCTCGCTCCGCCGGGCGGGAAGACGCCGAGCGGGCCGGTCTGGTGCGGCTACCACGCGCAGACGACCGCGCCGGACGGCTCGGGCCGGCTCCAGTACGCCTTCATCCCGTGGCTGAACCGCCGCTGGCCCGGGCTCGGCTGGGGTGGCTGCGGGATGCACTCCGTCAACGCGCGCAGCGACGCGTTCGGGCACGGGATCTTCGACGCGTGGAGCATCGTCGGCGGCCACGAGTACGCCGAGGCGGTCACCGAGCCGGACGACCTCGGCGGCGTGCGCGACGGCTGGGACGACGACTACTCCGCCGAGGCGGCCGACAAGTGCGCCTGGTCAGGGCTCCGCAACGTCTGGCTGGGAACACGGCGCTTCGCCGTCCAGCCGCTCTGGAGCAACCGCGCCTACGCGGCGACCGGCGACGGCTGCGTCGTCTCCGGCTGAGCTGCAGGTTTTCCGGCTCGGCGCGGTCCTTTCCTGTGCAACGAACTCGAGGAGGAAATCGACGTGAGACCTGCACGCATCCTGATCGCGCTGGCCGCCTCCGCGCTCGTCGTGGCGGCGATCGGCGCCTCTGCGGCGACCTCGGATACGGCGCCGCTCAACCCGAAGCACTTCTTCTGGGCGCAGGGCCAGGCCGCGCCCGGCGCGACGACCGCGACGCCCGCCGACGGGCCCGCCAACGACCTGATCTACCACGGCGGCGCCGTCGGCACCGGCGGCCCGATCGGCGTCGAGCAGAAGCCCGCCGTCTACCTGATCTTCTGGGGCCAGGAGTGGAAGGACGGCTTCAAGACCGCGGACACCGACGGGAAGCTCTACTCGAGCAAGACGCTGCAGAACTACGTGAAGTCGTTCTTCGCGAACGTCGGCGGCAGCCCGTGGGCGGACGTCCAGACGCAGTACTGCAACGGCGTCCTGCCCGGTGCGACGAGCTGCGTCGGCGGCAGCGGGTTCGTCACGAATCCCAAGCACCAGCTGAAGGGCGTCTGGACCGACCCGACGCCGGTCCCCGACGACATCGTCGCGGCCGGACTGGCGGAGAACCTCGTCGACGACCCGATCGCCGCCGAGGCGCAGCGCGCCGCCGGCCACTTCGGGTACGACCCGCAGGCGACGTACATCGTCCTGACGCCGCCGCGGCCCGTCGCGACCGGGCAGCCCGCGTACTGCGGCTACCACTCGCAGACGACGACGGTGGACGGGCTCGGCAACCCGGACCGGCTCCAGTACGCGTTCATCCCGTGGCAGAACACGAATTGGCCGGGCATCGGCCAGGGCTGCGGCATGCACGCCGTCAACGCGACGAGCGATGCGTTCGGCAACGGCATCTTCGACGGCTGGAGCATCGTCACCGGCCACGAGTACTCGGAGGCCGTCACCGACCCGGACAACTTCACGGGCGTCCAGGACGGCTGGAACGACGCGCAGACGAGCGAGAACGGCGACAAGTGCGCCTGGATCGAGCTCCAGAACATCTCGCTCGGCAGCCACCAGTTCGCGGTGCAGCCGACGTGGAGCAACGAGGCGTTCGACGCGGGCAAGGACGGCTGCGCCGTCTCCCGCTGAGCGCATGAGCGCGAGGGCCGGCGCCACCGCCGGCGCCGGCCCTCGTTCCCCCCGCGCGTCTCCGGCCACGTCCCCTACCATTGCGCGGTATCTCGGATCCAAGCCACGGGGAGGGGACCCTCTTGACGATCACGGACCTGCCGGGAAGCCTGAGCGACCACGGGATCGACCCGCGCGGCCGGGTGTATCGCAACCCGACGACGGCGCAGCTCTACACGCACGCGCTGCTGCGGAACGAGGCCGTGATCGGCGAGGGCGGGCCGCTCGTCGTGGACACGGGCCGCTTCACCGGCCGCTCGCCCAAGGACAAGTTTGTCGTCCGCGAGCCCGGCTCCGAGGACCGCATCTGGTGGGGCGACGTCAACCAGGAGCTCTCGGAGGAGAGCTTCGACGGCCTGCGCGCGAAGGTCGTCCGGCACCTGGAGGAGGGCGACGTCTACGTCGTCGACGCCTTCGCCGGCGCCGACTCCGCGCACCGGATCTCGGTGCGCGTGATCACGACGCACCCCTACCACGCGCTGTTCGCGAAGACGATGTTCATCGACCCGTCCCCGGAGGAGCTCGACTCGTTCCGGCCGGACGTGACCGTGCTGCACGCGCCCGAGGTCGAGGCCGACCCGGACGACGACGGCACGCGCTCGGGCACGTTCATCGTCCTCCAGCCCTCGCGCGGCGAGGTGATGATCGGCGGCACCTTCTACGGCGGCGAGATCAAGAAGTCGATCTTCACCGTCATGAACGACCGGCTCCCGCTCGAGGGCGTCATGCCGATGCACTGCTCGGCCAACGTCTCCCGCGACGGGCACAACGTCGCGATCTTCTTCGGGCTCTCGGGCACCGGGAAGACGACGCTCTCCGCCGATCCGGAGCGGATGCTGATCGGCGACGACGAGCACGGCTGGGGCGACGAGGGCGTCTTCAACTTCGAGGGCGGCTGCTACGCGAAGACGATCCGCCTCTCCGCCGAGGCCGAGCCGGAGATCTGGCTCGCCGCGCACAGCTACGGGACGATCCTCGAGAACGTCGCCGTCGACGAGCGCGGGATCCTCGACCTCGACGACGACTCGAAGACGGAGAACACGCGCGCCGCCTACAAGCTGGAGCGGATCGCCAACGCGCTGCCGACCAAGATGGCCGGCCACCCGCAGTCGGTGATCTTCCTGACAGCGGACGCCTACGGCGTGCTGCCGCCGATCGCCCGCCTCAGCCGCGAGCAGGCGCTCTTCTACTTCCTCTCCGGCTACACGTCGAAGCTGGCCGGCACGGAGCTCGGCGTGACCGAGCCGCAGCCGACCTTCTCCACGTGCTTCGGCGCTCCCTTCCTGCCGCAGCCGCCGACCGTCTACGCGGAGCTGCTCGGCCGCAAGCTCGACCAGCACAAGGCGGCCGTCTGGCTGATCAACACCGGCTGGACGGGCGGCCCGTTCGGCGAGGGGAGGCGGATGCCGATCGCGGCGACCCGCGGCCTGCTCCACGCGGTCCTCTCCGGGACGCTCGAGGACGTCGAGTTCCGCGAGGACGAGGTCTTCGGCTTCCGCGTGCCGGTGACGGCGCCCGGCGTGGACACGTCGCTGCTCGACCCGCGCGGGACCTGGCGCGACCAGGCCGCGTACGACGAGAAGGCGCGGATGCTGGCCGGGATGTTCCGCGACAACTTCGCGAAGCACCCGGACGCGCCGGACGCCGTCCGCGCCGCCGGGCCGCGCAGCTAGCGCCGCTTTTCACGCCGCTTACGTTCGTCGCACCTCCGTCTTACGGGCGCGGGCGAATCTCCCTGCTGGACACCGAGCGAAGAAACGGGAGAAAAACCTGTGCAAACACGCATCGCCTTGATCCTCGCCGCCGGCGCAGCCCTGCTCGCGGCTGGTGTCGGGACGGCGCGCGCCGGGACCGCTGCGGCCCCTCGCCTCTTCCACGCCGTCTCCAGCTCGACGAGCTCGAACTGGAGCGGGTACGCGGTCAGCGGAGCGAGCGCGTCGCCGGTGTCGTTCACCTCGGTGAGCGGCGCCTGGACGCAGCCCGCGGTCATCTGCACGCGCGGCTCCGCGTCGTACTCCGCGTTCTGGGTCGGCCTCGGCGGCTTCGCCCAGGGCTCGCAGGCGCTCGAGCAGATCGGCACCGAGTCCGACTGCACCGCGTCGGGCCAGGCGCGCTACTCGGCCTGGTACGAGCTCGTCCCGGCGCCGTCCGTGGACGTGAGCCTCACCGTGAACGCGGGCGACGCCATAGCCGCCAGCGTCGCCGTCAGCGGCACGACCGTGACGATGACGCTCACCGACCAGACGACCGGCCAGAGCTTCACGAAGACCGCCACCGTCGCCTCGCCGGACACGACGTCGGCGGAGTGGATCGCGGAGGCGCCGTCGAACTGCAACGCCTCGGGCAGCCGCTGCACGACGCTGCCGCTCGCGAACTTCGGCACCGTCTCCTTCAGCGGCTCGTCCGCGACGGGGAACGGCGCTGCGGCCGGAGTCAGCGGGACGGCCTGGAACGCCGAGGCGATCACGCTCCGCGGCTCCGGCGGCTCGAGCCTCCGCAGCCGCTTTGCGGTCGCGCAGGGCTCCGTCACCGCGACGCCGAGCGCCCTCTCGACGGACGGCTCTTCGTTCAGCGTGACGTGGGCGCAGCAGGCCGCCTCCAGCACGCCCCGGCCCGGTCGCGGCCGTGGCCGCGGGTGGGGCTGGGGCTTCGGCCGCGGGTACTAGGACAGCCCGTACGGCGTATCGTCCGGGGGCGATGGCACCGGCCCCGCCCCCGGACGCGAACCAGCCGCCGCCGCTCTCCGGGCACGACCTCTTCGCGCAGAACCGCCCGCTCGCGGAGGCGCTCGAGCGTGAGGGCGCGGGCTGGGCGGCGAAGCGCTGCAGCGCCTTCGGGAGCGAGCTGGGAGGCGAGCCGCTCGAGTGGGGTCGGCTCGCGAACGAGCACCCGCCGGAGCTCCGCACCCACGACCGTTTCGGCGAGCGGATCGACGAGGTCGAGTTCCACCCCGCCTGGCACGAGCTGATGCGCCTCTCGATCGCGCACGGGCTGCACGCCCTCTCGTGGACCGAGGCCGCGGACGGCGCGCACGTCGCGCGCGCGGCGCTCTTCTACCTCGCGTCGCAGGTCGAGGCCGGCCACGGCTGCCCCGTCTCGATGACGCACGCCGCCGTTCCGGCGCTGCGCCGCTGGGCGCCCGAGCTCGCGGCCGAGTGGGAGCCGCTTCTCACCTCGCGCGAGTACGACTTCGGCCTGCGGCCGGCCGCGGAGAAGCGCGGCGCGCTCTGCGGCATGTCGATGACGGAGCGCCAAGGCGGCTCCGACGTCCGCGCCAACACGACCCGCGCCGAGCCGCTCGGGAACGGCGAGTACGCACTCACCGGCGCGAAGTGGTTCTGCTCCGCGCCGATGAGCGACGCCTTCCTGATGCTCGCGCAGGCGCCCGCCGGGCTGACGTGCTTCCTCGTCCCGCGCGTCCTTGCGGACGGGACGCGCAACGCGCTCCGGATCGAGCGGCTCAAGGACAAGCTCGGCGACCGCTCGAACGCCTCCTCCGAGATCGCGCTGGAGGGCGCCTGGGCGCAACTCGTCGGCGAGGAGGGGAGAGGCGTCCGGACGATCGTCGAGATGGTCGTCCACACGCGGCTGGACTGCGTGCTCGGCGCCGCCGCGGGGATGCGGCAGGCGGTCGAGCAGGCCACCCACCACGCCGCGCACCGGCGGGCGTTCGGCCGCCTCCTCGCCGAACAGCCGCTGATGGCGAACGTGCTCGCCGACCTCTGCCTCGAGTCGGAGGCCGCGACCGTGACCGCGCTGCGCCTCGCTCGCGCCTACGACGCGCGCGCCCGCGGCGACGAGCGCGAGGCGGCGTTCGCCCGCATCGCCACCGCGGTCGCGAAGTTCTGGGTCTGCAAGCGCGGCCCCGGCCACGCGGCGGAGGCGCTCGAGTGCCTCGGCGGCAACGGCTACGTCGAGGAGTCGGGGCTGCCGAGGATCTACCGCCAGCAGCCGCTGCTCTCGATCTGGGAGGGCTCGGGGAACGTCGTCTGCCTCGACGTCCTCCGCGCCGCCCAGCGAGAGCCGGAGACGGTCGAGACCCTCCTGGACGAGATCCGCCTCGCCGGCCACGCTGGCGCGACCGCGCTCGCGGAGCGCGCGATCGCCGGGCTCGACCAGGAGGCAGGCGCACGCCGCGAGGTGGAGCGCCTCGCGCTCGCCCTGCAGGCGTCCCTCCTCGTCCGGCACTCTCCACCCGAGGTCGCCGACGCGTTCTGCGCCTCGCGGCTCGCCGACGGAGGCGGTCTCGCCTACGGGACGCTCCCGGCCGGGGCGGCCTGCGACGCGATCGTCGCGCGACACCGCCCCGTGGCTAACTTCTCGGCATAGCCCCCGTCTGAGGGGGAAGAAGAACACGATGCTGACGCCAGTTCCGCCCACCGAATGCATGCGGGCGCGCGAGTCGGCCTCGGCCCAGCTCGACGGTGAGCTCTCCGAGCTGGAGTCGGTTCGGCTCGACGCGCACCTCCGCGACTGCCTGGCCTGCCGCGAGTACGCAGCCGCCGCCGCGCTCGTCGCGTTCGAGCTGCGCTGTGCCGATCTCCAGCACCCGGCCGTCGCCATGTTCACGGTGCCGCGCCCGCGCCGGACGCGCATCCCGGCCTCGGCGGCGGTCGCCGCAGCGGTGATGCTCGCCGCCGGCTCGCTGCTGGTCGGCGAGAGCATCCGCGGCGCGCGCTCGCAGGACGCGGCGTCGGCCTCCGCGGCCGCGGCGCACGCGCACGTGACGCCGGTCGCGCGCAGGCGCGAGCTCCTGTCGCTCCTGCCGCCCGCCGACCGGGCGCGCATCGACCTGCACGGGCCGACGCGCTGGGCGTCGTAGCGGCGCCGGAGCGCGACGAGACTACTCTGGGCGCCGTGCGGAGAACCGGATTCGTCCTGACGGCGGCCGCCGTACTCGCGCTCGCAGCCTGCGGGGGCGGCGGAGGCACGAAGATCCTCTCGCCGGAGCAGTCGAAGCAGGCGGTCGCGGACGCGGCGCAGAAGACGCTCGCCGCCAACCTGCACGTCGACATCTCCGTGACGCTGCGCGCGGCTTCCGGCCAGGGCGCGGCGGTCTACGCCGCGACGGGCGATCTCACGCCGTCGCTCGGGCGCATCGACGTCGACCAGCGCAACGTCGGCGGCGACCTCCACCACGAGGTCGTCGCGCGCCAGGGCGGCCACCTCGTCCTCTACGAGAGCCCGGCCAACATCGACCTGCCGAAGGGCAAGACGTGGCTCAAGCTCGACCTCACCCGGTACGGGGAGAAGCGGTACGGCGCGAACACCGTCTTCCTGGCCGGCGCCGACCAGGACCCGTTCGCCGCCCTGCAGCTCGTCACCGCCGCCGTCACCAACGTGACCGATCTCGGCCTGCAGTGGCTGCCGGACGACACGCTGAACACGCACTACCGCGCGCGGGTCGACGTCGTCGCCGTCGCGAGGGAGAAGGGCGTGAAGGGCGCGAAGCTGACGGCGCTCTCGTCGGACGTCGGCGACCGCACGCAGACGATCGACGTCTGGGTGAGCAAGCAGGGCCGGATCGCGCGCGTGAAGGTCCTGAAGACGCTGCGCGACGCGAGCACGGGCGCGAAGCTGAGCCAGTCCTCGATCGCCGACTTCAACCACTTCGGCGAGAGGGTGAACGTCTCGCTGCCGCCGGCCCGTCTCGTGGCCGACTACTTCTCGCTCGTCGGCTGACGGTCGAAAGTGGCTTTTTGACGATTTGCTAACTAAGCTTCCGGGCCGTCGTCTACGACTCGTGACGGGACGCCCCTGCGGGGCGTGGGAGATAGCAGGCGCCGCCGTTCGAGGCCTCCCGGCGCACACCAAACGGAGGGAATCGATGCACAGACGGATCTGGCTCCTCGCGGGAGCGGCCGCCGCAGTGCTTGCTGTGGCTGGGTCGGCCGCCGCGACGAGCAGGACGGCTTCGGCACCGGCTCCGAACGTCACGCCGGCGGTGGCGCCGTTCGCCCAGGCCTGGGCGAAGGTGCCGCGCACAACGGCTGGACGCGAGGCGAGCTCTCAGGTCGTCGTCGCCATGGAGCAGGACCTGCCGGGCACGTTCAACATCAACTACACGCCGAGCAACAGCTTCTGGACGACGCAGGTCGTCAGCCCGGTGCTCGCCGGTGTGTACAACGTGAACGACAAGCTCCAGCGCATTCCGTTCCTGATCACGAGCGCGTCGGCCGACAAGAAGGGCGTCACGTACCACATCCGGCCGAACGCCGTCTGGAACTACGGCGGCAAGAAGATCCCCGTCACGTACAAGGACTTCGTCGCCACCTGGAAGATGATCCTGAACAAGAAGAACGACGTCGTCTCGACGGCGGGCATCAACCAGTTCGGCAGCTGGAAGAACACGGGCCAGAAGACGATCGAGTTCTTCTGGAAGACCAAGGGCTGCACGTCGGCCGCCCCGTGCGGACCGTTCGCCGACTGGCAGGACATCTTCGGCGCTCTCTACCCGAGCTTCGGGCTGAGCGGGCTGAACTTCAACAGCATGTGGGCGAAGTGCATCTGCGACAAGAACGGCAAGCTGATCAGTGACGGCCCGTACTACATCTCGAACTACACGAAGGGCCAGGGCGTCATCGAGAAGGCGAACCCGCTCTGGTGGGGCACGAAGCAGAGCCTCAAGCAGCTGAACTTCAAGCTGTACACCGACACCAACTCGGAGATCCAGGCGATCAAGGGCGGCGAGGTCGACGTTGCGAACCCGCAGCCGCAGACGTCGCTGTCGACGCTGCAGGGCCTGAGCACCGTCAAGTACACGGTCGCCACCGGCCTGTTCGTCGAGCACATCGACATCCAGGAAGGTCCTGACCCGAAGAACCCGCGCGTGCCGCTCCTGCGGGCGCCGTGGTTCCGTCAGGCGATCATGTTGGCGCTCGACCGGAAGGGTCTGGTCAACGCGCTCTACAGCAAGATCGCTCCGGGCCTGCCCGTGATGGACAACCTGATCATCTTCCCGAACGACAAGCTGTACAAGGCCGACTTCCACAAGTGGAACGACGACCCGGCGAAGGCGATCAGCATCCTCAAGGCCCATGGCTGCACCGGTGGGCCGAGCACGCCGACCGACGGCAACACGAGCTACTTCACCTGCGCCGGCTACCCGGCTCAGTTCGGTTACCGGACGGCGTCGGACAACTCCCGTCGTGTGACGAGCGAGACGATCTTCAAGGCCAACCTGGCCGCGGTCGGCATCCATGCGACCGACGATCTGCTCCCGACCGCGACGATGTTCGACGACTCGCACCTCGCCGCCGGTAACTACGACGTGATGGAGTTCGCGTGGGGCGGCGTCCTCGACTACGGCGGGAACTACGACATCTGGGGTTGCAACGGGAGCCAGAACTACCTCCACTACTGCAACGCCAAGGTGACGAAGGCCCTGGCCGACGCGAAGACGCAGCTCAACACGGAGAAGCGGAACGCGGACTTCCAGCAGGCCGACGCCTTGATGGCGGCCAGCGACGTTCCGGCGATCCCGCTCTACGACCTGCCGAACGTCGTCACCTACAAGCCGGCGCTCAAGAACATCACGAACGTCGCGACCGGCTTCACGTGGAACACCGAGACCTGGAAGTGGTCCTCGTAGCAGGAACCCCGGAGCCGGTCTGACCGGTCTCCGAGCACAGGCCCGCGCCCGCCTCTCGAGGCGGGCGC
>DASZYW010000350.1:0-10119 GCA_035545195.1 Gaiellaceae bacterium | reverse complement strand
CGGCTCAAGCCGCTGACCGATCCGCGCGCGCTCGACCTGCGCAAGCGCGACCCCTCGGACGAGGGCCACGTTCGGCGCGACCCCGCCGAGATGCTCGGCTATCTCCTGTCCGCGCTGGACGCGTAACGAGCAGCCGTGTCCGTTCCGGCCAACCGCCGGACCCCCGCCCAGGGTGGGGATGCCGTCCCGCCACCCACGGCAGCGACGATACCGGCGAACCTGTCACGGCTCTCTGGAGACTCCGTGCCAATCGCGGCACGGTTGGCCGTTCAGGACGCGTGGGCGAGCTCCGCGAGGAGCTCGCGGCCGTAGCGCTCCAGCTTCGCGGGGCCGATGCCCGGCACCGCGGCCAGCTCGGCGAGCGTGCGCGGGGCGCGGGCGACGAGCTCCGCCAGCGTGCGGTCGTTGAACACGACGTACGCGGGAACCTCGTCGGCGCGCGCCCGCGCGAGGCGCCACTCCTTGAGCGCGACGACCGCAGGCGTCGCCTCGAGCGCCGGCTTCGGCGCGGCCGGAGACGGCGTCGCCGCGGCGCGGACGCCGAGCTCGTCGAGGTACCGGCTCGGCTTCCCCTGCCACGTCAGGAGCAGGTGCCGCCGCGCCCGCGTCAGGCCGACGTAGAGCAGCCGCCGCTCCTCCGCCAGCTCGTCCCCGCGGGCACGCCGGATCGGCAGCTCGCCCTCCTCGACGCGCGGCAGGATCACCGCGTCCCACTCCAGGCCCTTCGCGCGGTGCAGCGTCAGGAGGTGGACGCCGCGGCCGGCGCTTGCGCCGAACCGCTCGCCCAGCGACGCCGCGAACTCGGCGACCGACTCGCCCTCGAACCGCTCCGCGAGGGAGACGAGCCGCGCCAGATCGGCCTGCCGCGTCTGCTCGCGGTCGCCGAGCTTCTCCGGCGGATCCTCGAGCAGGCCCTGCGCGATCGCCACGCGCCGCACCGTCTCGGCGACCGGTCCGGCGCCACCCTCGGCGCGCAACGCCTTCAGCAGCTGGCGAGCCGCGTCACGGTCGAGCAGCGATGCGCCCTGGAACGGGATCCCCGCCTCGTGGAACGCCTCCTCCACCTCGGTCGTGCGCGCGTTCGTGCGCACGAGCACCGCGATCTCCTCCAGCTCGACGCCCGCCGCGACGAGCTCCCGCACGTGCGCGGCGACGTCCACGCCGGGACGGGCGACCGGCTCCGGCCCGTCCGCGAGCGTCGAGACGAGCGTCTTCTCCGAGCCGCCGAGGCGCGGGACCAGCCGGTTCGCGAGCGCCAGCACCTGCGGCGTCGAGCGGTAGTTCCGCTCCAGACGCACCACCTGCGCCTGCGGAAACCGCTGCGGCAGCGCCAGCAGCCAGCGCGCGCTCGCGCCGGTGAAGCCGTAGATCGACTGATAGTCGTCGCCGACGACGCAGAGCTCCTCCCGGTCGCCGAGCCACAGGTCGAGCAACGACTGCTGCAGGACGTTCACGTCCTGGTACTCGTCCACCGTGAACGCGCGCCACCGCTCGCGGACGACCGCCACCGCCTGCTCGTCCTCCTCGAGCAGCCGGACCGTCCGCTCCAGAAGATCCTCGAAGTCGAGCGCGCCCTCGGCGTCCTTCCGGCGCTCGTACTCGCGGAAGACGCGGTGTGCGAGATCCGGCGGCAGCGGCGGCTCGTGGTCGCCGAGCCCCGCGTAGTAGGTCGCGGGCGTCAACCGCCGGTTCTTCGCCCACTCGATCTCGGTCGCGAGGTCGCCGGCCGGCCGGAAGCGGTACGGCTTGGGCAGGCCGTTGCCGATCCGGCGCAGGAGCAGCGCCTTCGTCGCGAGAATCCGCCCCGGGTCGCCGCGGAAGTGCCGCAGCAGGGAGAGCGCCGCCGAATGGAAGGTGGAGGCGCGCACGCCCGAGACGCCGAGCGCCGCCAGCCGCCCGCGCAGCTCGCCCGCCGCCTTGTCGGTGAAGGTGACCGCGACGAGCTGCGACGCCGGGAACGCGCCGCTCGCGACCTGCCACGCGATCCGCCGCGTGATCGTCGTCGTCTTCCCCGTGCCGGCGCCGGCGAGGATGCAGACCGGTCCCCGCACCGCCTCCACGGCGGCGCGCTGCTCGGCGTTGAGGCCGGCGAAGATCCGCTCGCGGTCCACCGCTCGACCCTAGCCACGCCGCCGGTCGGCTTTCTGCCGTAAGGCTCACGACTCCCCGGCGATCCGTGCAGAATCGCCTCGTGGAGACGTTCGCCTCCGAGCAGCCGCGCGCAGTGCGCGTGCTCCGCTACGCCGGGGTCTTCCTCGCCGCCGCGATCGTCGTCGCGGCCGTCGCCGTCGGCTCGATCGTCGTCTGGCTGCGCAGCTACGCCCCGCTCGACGCAGCCACCGGGAGCTTCGCGCCGGGGCCGGGCGTCGGCGCGGTCGTCGAGCCCGCGGCCGGGTCGGGCGGCAAGGTCGTCTTCTTCCCCGCCTACCGCCGCGGCCGGACGTTCGTCGCCTCGCTGACGCTGCACAACAGCGGGCACTTCTCCGTCACCGTGCAGCGCCTCGTGCCCGCGAAGCCGCAGCCGCCGCCCTGGATCGGCGCCGACGAGCTCCTCACCACCGACTCGACCTCCTTCCAGGGGCTGCAGCGGTTCCAGCCGTTCAGCCTGGGCGCCGGCGCCACGGCCGTCCTCGTCGCGCGCTTCCGGCCGCTCTGCCCGGCCGGACGACGGCGGCTCCCCTCGGTCTTCACCGACGAGCTGACGCTGCGCTACCGCTACCTGCACTGGTTCACGCGCACGCAGACGATCTCGCTGCCGTTCGCGGTCACCCTGCGCTGCGTCGGCGGGCCGCTCGCGCAGCCCTAGCGCTCAGTCGACGCGGCGCTCTTCGACCGGACGCTGGATCGGGATCTTGTAGCTGCCCGTGTCGGAGAGGTCTGGTCGCGCGACGCGCTTCGGCGCGCGCACGATCGCGGCGAGCTTGCCAACGACCTCGAGCGTGTCGCCCTCGTCGGCGAGCCTGGCCAGCTCGGCCAGCTGCTCCTCCAGCCACGCAGGCTCCACCGGCGGCCTGCTCAGGCGCATGATCTTCGGGTGGGCGGTCTCGCCGACCGCCTCGTCGTCGCTCCACAGCTGCTCGTGGATCTTCTCGCCCGGCTTCGAGCCGATGTACTGGATCCGGATCTCGCGACCCGGCATCGTCTCGGGCTCGTCCGGCAGCCGCGGCTCCTTGCCGGAGAGCCGGATCATGTTCAGCGCCAGGTCGACGATCCGCACGGGCTCGCCCATGTCGAGCACGAACACCTGGCCGCGCCCACCGATCGCGCCGGCCTGCACGACGAGCGAGACCGCCTCCGGGATCGTCATGAAGAAACGCGTCATGTCCGGGTGCGTCACCGTCACCGGGCCGCCGCGCTCGATCTGCTTGCGGAAGATCGGGATCACCGAGCCGGACGAGTTGAGGACGTTGCCGAAGCGCACCGCCACGAAGCGCGTCTTCACGTCGCGGCGATGGCCGAGCGACTCCACGATCCATTCGCAAAGCGCCTTCGACTGGCCCATCACCGTCTTCGGGTTGACCGCCTTGTCGGTCGAGATCATCACGAAGCGCTCGACGTCGAACTCCGCCGCGAGCTCGGCGACGATCCGCGTGCCGACGACGTTGTTGCGCACCGACGCGAGCGGGTGCGTCTCGAGCATCGCGACGTGCTTGTACGCGGCCGCGTGGAAGACGACGGTCGGGCGGTACTTCTCGAACACTTCGCGCCGCAGCGCCTTCCGGTCGGTGACGTCGACGAGCTTCGGCACCGCAGGGGTGAAGTCGCGCTCACCGACCAGCTCGCGCTCGATCTCGAACAGCGCGCCCTCGGCGTTGTCGACGAGGATCAGCCGCGCCGGCGCGACGCGCGCGATCTGGCGGCAGAGCTCCGAGCCGATCGAGCCGCCGGCGCCGGTGACGAGGACGGTGTGGCCCTCGAGATAGGACGCGACGTGCGTGAAGTCGACCTCCACCTGCTCGCGCCCGAGCACGTCCTCCACCTGCACGGGACGGATCTGGCCCGCGAGGCCCGCGTCGCCCGAGATCAGCTCGTAGAGCCCCGGCAGCGTCTTGATCGGGACGCGCGTGCCCTGCGCCGACTCGACGATTCGCCGCCGCACGTCGCCCGAGACGGACGGCATCGCCAGCAGCACCTCGTCCGGCTTGTGCTCGCGCACCAGATGCGGCAGGTCGGCGATCGTGCCGAGCACGCGGACGCCGAGGATGCGGGCGCCCCGCTTGCGCGGGTCGTCGTCGACGAAGCCGATCGGCGTGTAGCGCAGCATCCGCGACCGTTGCATCTCTTGGACGATCAGCCGGCCGGCGTCGCCCGCGCCGACGACGATCACCTCCTTGCCGCGCGCGACCACGCCGAGGCCGGGCCGCTCGATCACCGTGCGCGCCAGCAGCCGGACGCCCGCGACGGCGCCGAGCGTGAACAGGAGATCCATCGCCGCGATCCCCTTCGGCAGCGGCACGTTGTGCACCGGCGACATCAGGTAGACGGTCAGATCGGCGATCACGCACGCGACGACGACGCCGCGGACCGTCGCCCACATGTCGCGGATCGAGACGTACCGCCACCAGCGGTTGTAGAAGCCGAATGCGACGAACACGGCGAGCTTGATGCCGAGGACGACCAGGATCGTCTCGCGCAGGAGGTGCGCGTAGTAGACGGGCATCGCCTGGTCGAAGCGCAGCTGGAACGCGAGCCACCAGGAGAGCGCAACGATCGCCGCATCCACCAGCAGCTGCCACAGCCGGTGGCGGGTGAGCAGGTTCATGCGACCGCGGCGCCGACGGCCGAGCGCACGACGTCCACGACCCGCTCCTGCGCCTCGGCCGGCATCCCCGGCCAGAGCGGCACGGAGAAGTTGTCGCTCGCGACGCGCTCGGTCACCGGCAGCGACCCGGGCGTCCAGCCGAGGTGGCGGAGCGCAGGCTGCAGGTGGAGCGGCGTCGTGTAGTAGGTCCCGGTTCCAATGCCCGCCTCCGAGAGCGCGGAGCGGATCGCGGCGCGCTCGGACGAGCGGCAGACGAAGAGGTGGTAGATGTGGCCCGGCTCGTCCTGCGGCAGCTCGACCAGCTCGCCGAGACCGAGCTCGGCGTAGCGCAGGGCGGCCTCGCGGCGGCCGGCGTTCCAGCCCGGCAGTTCCGGCAGGAAGATCCGGAGCATCCCGGCCTGCAGCTCGTCGAGCCGCGAGTTGTAGCCGACGTAGTCGAATTCGGTCTTGTCGCGGGAGCCGTGGAACGCGAGCATCTGCACGCGCTCCGCGAGCTGCTCGTCGCTCGTCGCCACGAGCCCGCCGTCGCCGAGGCAGAAGAGATTCTTCGTCGGGAAGAAGCTGTAGGTCGCGACCGTCCCGTCGCGGCCGACACCGGGCGCGCCGAACGCCTGCGCCGCGTCCTCGATCACGGGCAGGCCGAGCGCGAGCAGCGGCGCCAGGTCGAGCGGGCGACCGAAGAGGTGGACGGGCATGATCGCGCGCGTCCGCTCGGTGACCTTCGCCGCGACGTCCTCGGGATCGAGGTTCAGCGTCGTCTCGTCGATGTCCGCGAACACCGGGGTGGCGCCGCGCCGGGCGATCGACTCGGCGGTTGCGTAGAAGGTGAAGGCGGGGCAGATCACCTCGTCGCCGGGGCCGATCTCGAGCGCGTCGAGGACGAGCACGAGCGCGTCGGTCCCGTTCGCGACGCCGACGGTGCGCTTGACCCCGAGGAACTCCGCCGCCTCCTTCTGGAAGGCGTAGAAGTGTGGGCCGCGGATGAACTGCCCGGAGTCGAGCACCTCGCGGAAGCGGGCCTCGAGCTGCGGGATCAGCGGCTCGAACTCGGCGTGGACGTCAACCAGCGGGATCTGCACGTCGATTCACTCTAGCTCGGTCTACCCAGCGATAGACCAGATACGCCGCGAAGAGCAGAACGCCTGCGACGACCGCGTACTCGACGTACTTGAACGCGTGGTCGAAGCGCCGGTAGCTCGCGCCGAGCCCGTAGCCGGCGCCGGCGATCGCGAACGCCCAGACCGCCGAGCCGATCGCGGTCAGCACGGTGTACGGCGCCAGCGGCATCTCGAAGACCCCGGCAGGGATCGAGACGAACGAGCGGACGATCGGCGTGATCCGGCCGACCAGGACGCCGACGTTCCCCCAGTGCTCGAACCAGCGCTCCGCCCGCTGGAGCTTGGCGTCGTCGAGATGGAACCAGCGGCCGCGCTGCTCGAGCAGCGGCCGTCCGCCGTAGCGGCCGATCCCCCAGCCGACGAGCGAGCCGGCGAGGTAGCCGACCGTTCCGGCGAGCGCGAGGACGACGTAGGCGCCGGCGCCGAACCCGACGTGCGCCCCGAAGACGGAGACGCCGTGCGCAGACGCGAACACGCCGGCGGCGACGGCGCCGGCGTAGAGCATCACGATCTCGCTCGCGGCCGGGAAGACGGCGTCGATCGCCATCAGCACGAAGACGGCGTAGACCCCGTGCGAGGCGACCTGCGACTCGAAGTGCGCCGTGATGCTCGCGAGCAGCACGCGCCGAGTCTAGGGAAGCGTGACGGGCGCTGTCAGCTCCGAGCGCCCGATCGCGCTCGTCGCGACGACGTGGATCTGGTAGCCCCCGGCGGGGAGCTTCTTGCCGTCGGCGCCGGCGCCGTCCCAGGTCACCGTCTGCGGGCCGGGCTGGAGCTGGGAGTCGAGCAGCGTCGCGACCGCGACGCCGTTGCGGCGCTCGGCCGTGACGACGACCGTGGCGGCGCGCGTCAGCTGGAAGGTCGCGGTCGCCGGCGGAGCGATGCTGAGCGCGCCGAGCGTGTCGTCGAGCGTGAACGCGCGCTGAGCGGAGGTCGTCCGACCGAGGTCGTCGGCGGCGGTGACCGTGAACGTCCACGCGCCCTCGGCGGCGGCGGCGCCGTCCCAGGCCAGCGTGTGTACGCCCGGCTGCTCCTGGTCGTCGGCGAGCACGACCGTCGCGCCGGCGGGACCGGTGACGGCCGCGGTGACGTGCGCGGGCCGGACGGTCTTGTAGGCGAACGACTCGGTGTCGGCGACGCCGTCGCCGTTCGGCGAGAGGACGTCCGCCGTCGGCGGCGCCGCGTAGACGCCGGCGTACGAGAGGACGAGCGCGTCGCCGAGCACCTGCTCCGTCCCGCCCGACGGCTGGGTCAGCAGCGTCCCGTCGAAAGCCATCCCGGCCGGGTTGCCCGAGCCCAGCCCGACGGCGGTGACGGCGCCGAGCCGGACGAGCGCGACGGCGAGCTCGTACGCGGTCATCCCGGCGCTGTAGGCGGGGCGGCCGCCCTCGACGGTGACGAGCAGGATGCGGCCGTCCTTCAGCTGGCCGATCGCGCTGCGCGCGCCGCGAACGTTGACGACCTTCGCCGCGAACGACTCCTTGGCGTCGAACACGGGCTTGCCCTTGGCGACGAGCAGCGGGCCGCCGCCGAGCGCGGACGCCATCCCGCTCCAGACCGGGGTCAGGTTCAACCGCACCTCGACCTGCTGCCCGACCGGAGCATCGGTCTGCAGCGCCTGGCCCTGAAGGCCGCGGGCGACGAGCACGGCGCCGCCGGGCGGGATCGGCGTCGGGCCGGCTGTCACGACCTGAGCGACGGTTCCCGTCAGCGGCTGGTTCGGCTTCGCCGCCGGGAAGCTCGGGAGGACGACCTCGACGACGCCGGACTCGGCCGGAGTCGCCGCTCCCCAGGACGGGGTGTAGAGCGTCGCGTGTCCCTTCGCGGGGGCGAGGTTCAGGTCGAGCGAGCGCCGCTGGCCGCTGCCCTGCCACGTCCCCTTGTAGGCGACCCTGGCCACGCTCAGCGTCCCGTCGGGCGCGATCCCGAGCGAGGAGCGAGCCGCGGCGGGCGCCTCGTCGAGCGCGCCGCCACGGATCACGATCCCGCTCGGCTGGTGTGCGGCAGTCGCGAAGAAGTCGCCGTTCACGCCGACCGTGGTTGCAGTCGCGGCGAGCCCCTGCTCGATCCCCGACAGCGTCTGCCCACGCGCGAGCACCGGAGCGAGCGTGTAGAGCGACCCGTCCGGCTTCGGTGCGGTGACGACGTCGAGCACGACAGGCCCGCGCGGCGTGAAGTCGACCTCGCGCGTGTAGCTGACGCCCGGCATCAGCTCCTGCGTCGTCGACTGCAGCACCTGGCGACGCGCGCCGGACGCCGACGAGACGAGGAGCGCCGCGAACGCGACTGCGATGAGCGACCTGCGAACCACGACCCCTGGGCAGGGTAGCGCGGCTAGTTCCAGACCTTGACGTCGCGGTAGAGCGTGTCCCGCTGCACCGGCGTCTTGCCGATCGAGCGGATCAGGTGGACGAGCTCCTCCGCGGACGTGCGGTGCGTCGTGCCGGCGGCCGAGACGACGTTCTCCTCGATCATCACGGAGCCGAGGTCGTCGGCGCCGAAGCCGAGCGCCACCTGGCCGATCTTCTTACCCTGCGTCACCCAGGACGAGCCGATGTGCGGCAGGTTGTCGAGGTAGATGCGGGAGACGGCCTGTGTGAGCAGGTAGTCGAACGAGGTCGGCCGGTTCTCCGCCGGGACGAGCTCGACGAGCCGGTTGCCGTCATCCTGGAACGTCCAGGAGAAGAAGGCGCGGAAGCCGCCGGTCTCGCCCTGGAGGTCGCGGATCCGGCGCAGGTGCTCGACCCGCTCCTCGAGCGTCTCGACGTGGCCGTACATCATCGTCGCGGTCGTCGAGATGCCGAGCCGGTGCGCCTCGCGCATGACGCCGAGCCACTCCTTCGTCTTCGACTTCTTCGGCGCGATGATCTTGCGCACGCGGTCGACGAGGATCTCGGCGCCGCCGCCGGGGATCGAGTCGAGGCCGGCGTCGCGCAGCCGCGTCAGCGTCTCGGGGACGGTCAGCTTCGAGCGGCGCGCGGCGTGCAGGATCTCCGACGGCGAGAGCGCGTGCAGGTGGATCGGGTAGCGCGCCTTGATCGAGGAGAAGAGGTCCTCGTAGTAGTCGACGCCGAGGTCCGGGTGGTGGCCGCCCTGCATGAGCAGGCCGGTGCCGCCGAGCGCGAGCGTCTCCTCGATCTTCTTGAAGATGACCGGCTTCGGCAGCAGGTAGCCCTCGCGCTGGTCGCCGGGGCGCCGGTAGAAGGCGCAGAAGTCGCAGTCGGTGACGCAGACGTTCGTGTAGTTGAGGTTCCGGTCGATGATGAATGTGACCCGCTCGGGATCGTGCTTGCGGTTGCGGATCTCGTTCGCGACGCGGCCGACCGAGACGAGGTCGCGCGAGCGCAGGAGCGCGACCGCGTCCTCGTCGGAGATCCGCTCGCCCTCGCGGGCGCGCTCGAGGATCTCGGCGATGCCGGTCACGCGACTGCGGCGCCCTTCGTCTGCACGAAGCGCAGCTCAGGCACCTGCTCGAGGAGGCCCGCGTCGCGTGCGAGCTCGAGGAACGTGTAGAGCCCGGCGCGCTCGCGCGGCCCGAAGCGGTAGCGGAGCTTCTCGAAGTAGCGGGCGAGGAAGCCGGCCGGATAGCCGTAGCGCTCCGCCGCCTCGTAGGCGAGTTGCTCCGGCTCGGCGCGCGCGAGCCGCACCGACGCGACGAGCGCATCCTCCAGCTCGGCCAATCCCTCGGCGAGCGGTTCGGGGCACGCCCAGACTGCGAACACCATGGGCAGGCCGGTGCGCTCGAGCCAGAGCCGGCCGAGGTCGTGGTGCGGCGTCGGGTCCTCGAACGCCGACTTCAGTGCCGCGTCGCCGATCAGCAGCTTCGCCTCCGCCTCGCCCCGTTCGTACGCGTCGAGCGGCACCTGGTCGGCCTCGGGGAGGAGCACCTTCGTCAGCGCGACCGAGGTCGCCGACTCCGGCGTCACCGCGACGAGACGCACCTGCTCGAGCGGCTTGCGGGAGACGAGCTGGATCGAGTCGACCGCGCCCTCCGAGGCGACGCAGAGCCGCGGCAGCAGGCGCAGCTTGTCGGCGTTGCGCGCGTACTCGATCGAGGAGATCGGCGCGGTGTCGAGCTCGCCCGCGACGAGCATCCGATTCAGCTCGGTCGGGACGCCCTGCACCTCGTCCACCTCGGCGTCGACCCGGTAGAAGACCGGCGCCATGTTCACGTAGCTGATGCGCCCGAGCTTCACTGGTTGGTCTCCACTACCACCGGCGCAGCTCGTTGTAGAGCGT